>NZ_JAGHZH010000147.1:0-23756 GCF_017746885.1 Roseofilum sp. SBFL
CTCCTTCCAATGTGGCTCTTCTTTAGCTGAAGAATTAATGGAGTGCAAACCTCATAAGCGGTGGTTTTTTCCCCAAGGGCTACAGGCTCTATCCCTTATACAGTCTAGTTTTTAGCCTCCTTGTCACCCCTTAAGGGCAAAAGTAGTTCAGTTTCAAGATAGATTTCCCAGTGTCCTCACTTTACCGTTACTCTGCTATACTAACTCTGAATAATACTGCTCAATATGGGTAAACTCCTGTTTTTCTCCACAAAACTGATCGTAAAGGGCACGATGGCGGGATAGTCCGTATTCATCGCTGCGAGTTTCGTATTCTTTGACCCAATCGACCAAAACTTGAAGCATGGCTTGTTGTTCTTGGGGAGAAGCAAATTTTTCCGGTTCCCAAGGCCGTTGGTAACAGCGATCAATACAGGTTTCTATGCCTGGATTGAGAAAGCGCAGTTCAGTGCAGTAGGGTAAGGCGGCTTCGATAATATCAGCATAGCAACCTTCAATTACCCATTGTTGATTATCCTGGATAAACGAGAGCAATAAGGTAATACTTTCATTGAGGGGTTTTCGTTCTGGCCCTGGATTCCAGGCAATTTCATCCAGGGATAGGCGGGGAATGGGGCGATCGCTAATTAAGCGACGGGCCATGGTGCTTTTTCCTGCACCGGCATTACCAAGAAGGATCATTCTCATTCTTCAATTTGCCAGAGTTCTTTGGTAAAGTCCTCGTCTAGAATACGATGGGGGCGCATGATTAAGACCAATTGTGCTAACAGGGGTTGATCGGGTTCCGTTTCCCACCATTGAAGTTCTAATTGACCGTCGATGTCTACTAGAAAATAGCGATCGCTATCCCATTGTCGCTCCTGGCGATCCACTAACATTAAAACCGGTTCTGAATTCTCGGATAGTGATCCAGGGAGTTCATCACTGTGAGCTAAGAGAGCAATCGGATCGCCCATTGCTCGGATCATCGACCATCCGGGAACTGCGACAAAGGCCGATGCTCCTTGAGTACGAACCACTCCAAATGGGTCAAGGGCTTCAATCAAGGGTACGGCTTTCCAATCCTCTAGGGTGAGGGGAAATTGACCAACGACAGGAATCACCCGGGGCGATTCGTCAGCCGATTCTAGTCGATATACGGGTAATCTGGGGGCACTTTTTTGGGGAACGACGGTAAAATCTGTGAGCAGATGTTCCAGATGTTGGCGAGCAGTATTACTCTGGGCGTAACGCAGACCTTTCGCAATTAGGCGCGATCGCTCTTGAATGTCTTTGTGTTGGCGGGCGCTTTTCCAGCACTGATGGGCCATAATATCTCCGGGATGCTGCGAAAAACCTTCAGCGGACGAACTACTGCGGGAGAAGTCTTTGATTGCTTTGGCCAGTTCATGGGCTTGATCGGCATCCAGGTTATGATCCAGGCTAAATTCAGCAGCCGCTACCCGTTGGGGTTGGGTAAGGATGCGGAATTCATAGAGAAGATCTGAGCCTTTTTGGTTAAAGTGCGATCGCACTGGTTCTTTAATTTCAGCTTTGGTTAAGCTGGTGTAGACTTGGGCTGCAACCATCACCTGATTTTGTTGTACGGGTTCAAATCCAGTTTCTTCAAAAATGCGATCGGGTGCATATCCTGCTTTTTGCAGTTGGCTACAGGCCTGTCCCCACTCAACCCATGTACCTTGTTTTCGGCGCAGTTGCAACAACAAGGCATCTGCATCAATGGGTTCTGCATTAGGAGGTGAATAGGGGGAATAACTCATAGCCGTGATTCTTTACTCAACGATCTTTTGATTACTTTATCGCTTTCTGGGGGGCGATCGGCCTAGAGCAGAAATTTTTTGGGGTTTAGCTCTTGACAACTAACCCCTGATCAAGGCAAGATAGTAAATGGAATTTAGGGGCTATAGCTCAGTTGGTAGAGCACCTCAATGGCATTGAGGGGGTCACCGGTTCGAGTCCGGTTAGCTCCATTCCAGTCACAGCAAGGGTTCTTGCGAGTCGGCGATAACAGCGCAGCCACAGACTGAACGAGATTCGCCCGACTTTTGGCGAAAATTAGGGTTATTTTGGGCAAATGTCGGGCGGCTCTTGGCTGGGTTTTATCGCTCGACATTTGCCCGATATTTAGATGTCAATCCTCTATCGGGTCGTAAACCCAGTCGGGGAATCTAAGGTCTTTTGGGTTCACCTCCCTCTTGCCGATCGCCTTCCTCTCCCCGACCCCAGTAAGATAACAATGGTAATGGGTGCGGTCAATACTTTTAATCCACCAGCCCTGTACCCATCCCTTCTTGTCTTTTATTCCAGCACTTTCATAAATATAAATGGGGTCGGGCTGCGGTCTCCATTCCTTCAATCCATGGGCTATAGGAGTTTCTAATTTTTCGCGATCGAACTTTGTTAGTCTGTCTGCCGAAAAAACCTTTTTATGGACTCGCCGCACTTCCACTAATTCCCAGTGACCATCTAAGGGGACATAAACGCGATCGCCCTTTTTCGGTAAATCAGGCGTTGGCTCCGGCGATCGCTCTAGGGACTCAATCCTCCATATTGAGCGAGTAGAGGCGGCTATTAACTCAGAGTGATCGGGTAAACAGTGTCTAATCCAGGGGATAGGAGGGAATTCTTTCCGGGCTGCATCATCACCCAACCGTCCAACGGGGGTGATGTAAGTGGTTCCTCCGTTTGAATCAGAGACAACCCCATGGTAATTAACCTTCTTCCTCCTTCCTTTGGCTACATTCGGCTCTTCAATATGTAAGAGGGTAAAGCCCACGCGATCGCCAGGTTTAAACCCCCTTTTTTCTGTAACGGAATGTAAACCCTCACTCTCAATAACTTCTTCTTTTTCGCAATAAGGGGGGTTTTTCGGCTTTTTCACCTCCAACTGATCCAACTGATCCGAACTGATCCGCGATTTTGGATCAGGTGGGATGCCAGCCTCTGTCTGGGTTTGAGGGTCGTCTAATCTACCTGATCCAACTGATCCGCATTTTTTTCTTTTTTTCACCTCTCTCTTCAGATCCGGTTTTTTCTGTGGATCAGGTGGATCAGTTGGATCAGGTGATTTTTTTTCGATCTCGGACAATAGCCGTAACCCTTGCGGTTCGGGGGGTTTAGCTGTCTCGCTCGGTGCTGATCCACCTGATCCGGAGGGCTGGATCAGTTGCGGATCAGTTGGATCAGTTGCGAAGTGAGAGAAGTAGACCGACCTTTTTCGGTTGCCCTTTTGAACTCCAATCACCCCAGATGAGGCCATCCGCCCTAATTCCTTCCGGATCGTATTGAGGGAAATATCCAAAGCGTGGGCGATTTCCTCATTCTCATGTTTGCCACCATGGGCCACCAAGAAATCTAGAATCTGCTGCTGAAGGGGTGAGTTTAGTTCCAACTCGTCCTCTCCATCAATCTCATGCATTGGAATCCACGTATCTGTTTCCGGATCTCTCTTGAGCAAGAACTTGCACAAGTCCCGGCTGCGGCTTTTCTCTATCTCTAAGATGTTGCCGTCTTGGGGAAGTGCTGGGTTTTTCGGCTCAAGCTTCCAAACCTCATCACAGGTATTGAAGATTGCGGTTGTCCCTCGCATCATCCCCCCGCGAACCTGCCCATTGCCTCCCTTATTCGCATGGTGGATCACCATGAATGAGCAGTTAAACTCAGTACACATTTCTCGCCAATGAATCAAGGGAATGGCGAAGGGAGCTTCGTTCTCCTGGATGATCGAACCGGCAGAGACTGAGGTGAGACTGTCGATTACCACGATATCCGGGCGGTGAGACCTAATTAATTCTCTAAGTTGCCCGTTATTCGCGGTTGACCACTTCTCATCGATCATGATGAAATTTTTCTTTAGGTCACGGGGCAGGGAATAATACTCTTGTAGGTCAAGCATCCGGTTATTTTGCCGTCTCCCCTGATCTGTTACTATGCAGAGCGCCTTGACCGGTTTCTGTGGGGCAAACCCTCCCCATCCAGTTCCTTCTACCAATCTTCTAAGAATTGAAAACAACAGCCAGGTTTTTCCTACGCCACCGGGGGAGTAAAGGCACATCAGCGATTGGCGCGGGATAAAACTGGGAAGTATCCAGTCCATCTTCATGTCGGCACAGAGTTCCTCATACTCGTCCAATGTGTAGGCTTTTGCCTTCTCCTTGGTGAGCAACCATCGAGCGTGAAATGCCTTCATCTCCCTTAATCCGGAAAATTCCCACTCTTTGGCCAGGCGCTTTAGCTCAATGTCCCTGTAGGGGCTGTCGTCTTCATCTAGTTCTTTTAGTTGGGTATCTAGCTGAGTAAAATCTCGCTTACTGGGAACACCCTTCATCTCCAAGAGGGCGTTGAGCTGATGCTTAAGGGATCTGAGATCCTCTTTTCTTGCTGCTCCACTTTGGGCTGTGGCGATTAATTCGTGGGACTTGGTGATGATGGCCCGTCGTTGCCATTTGTCGATGACGAGTTTGGCGTACTCATCGATATTCACTGTGCTTACAGCACGGTCAAGCAGTTGCACCAGTTTGCTCTGACCGCCAATTTTGTCTAGTAGATTATGGTCAAAGAGCCAACTGTTGACGGTTGTAAAGTCGGTCGGGTCTCCTTGCCCATTTATTATCAGAAAGGCTTTGTATAGTGCTTGGTGGGCATTAAGGGAGAAGTGATCTGGCTCCAGTCCCTCATCTTTGCATCTTTTTATGGCCAAGGGGTCAAAAAGTATGCCCCCCAAGATTGATTCCTCTGCTTCGATGTTTTGGGGTGGTAGTTCGTCTCTCGGCGGTGGTGGGGTGAACCTTCTGTGTAGGGCGAATTCGGTAATCATGGGTTAAATAAAGGGGGATTCCTCCCCCTTCCTCCAGCAAGTTTTAGTTAGGTTGAAACGGGTCGTCGGGCAATGGCGGGGTGGTTTTTCTGGGTAATAAGGGGTGCGGTAAATCTTGGCAATCAGAGGAAACTATTCCCCTAATCCCCTTCAGTTCTAATGCGTTTTCCAATAGCGCCTCCTCAATGGAATCAAGTTTTTCTTGATAAAAACTTAAATTTCCTCGCATATTGAGGAGGTGATAATCACCATCTTGGATGAGGTTCCTTAGACGGGTTGCTATTACCTCCCAATGCTCCCCTTCTATTCCGATCGCGCAGCCCAATTTCTTCTCCGTTTCCCCCAGCCATTTGTTGGTGGGAACACTCCCTTTTTCTGCTTCTGCTCGGATTGCCTGCTCTTTGGCTATGGTCTCCTTCAGGCTAAGAATCGTTTGGGCTAGATCCGATAAAAGGTCGTGTAATCCGTCTGCTTCCGCATGGATGATTCCGATCCTATCTGCCCCTGGAGATGCCCACTCGATAACCTCTCTCTCTTCTTCACTGAGTGTCATTATTTCACCTCCTTTAATGGCGATGGATCGATCATCTTCTCTACTTCATGGAGTGGGGTTAATCCACGCTGGAGGCATTGCCCTAGGTAGGTGGAGCAGAAGCCGAAATACTGAGTTGCTTCCCTGCGATCGCCCCGAAATAAAACCACCCTCATTGTTTTGTGGAGCCGGGCGACAACTCCCCAGGTGAATTATCCCCCTCTTTTGCTTCCCGATCAAGGATCTCATCCTCGGACAGCCCTGGACATAAGGGGGTTAACTCGATCTTCTCTAGCTAGTTTTTATTAATGATCAGGCGATCGGATAGTTGGATAAACATCAAAAATTTCCTCTCTGGTGGTGTTTGGGGGTGGGTAGCCCGGTATGGGTTTCCATCTCTTCTTGGCGGAGTCGAATGGAACGACTCATCTTCACAGCAATGTCCACAGCCTCCTGAACAAGGTCGTTCTTTTCGCTCTCAAGAAGTGGGATGGAAGCCCCTTTTTTATAAACGGCGATGAAGATAACTGGGGCGGCTTTTTGCACAAAGGCCCAGTCGGTGAAATTCCAGTCCATAAATCAGTCCTCCTTAGCTTGCTTGTTGGTTTTCGAGCTTTTCGCGCCAGGTTTGCCCTTCGAGCTTGGCAAATTCATAGGACTTTTTGGTGCGATCGATTCGATGGGAAAGTTGTTGGTTACGGTGCTTGAGTAACCCGACCGTCTTGGCAAGTTGCAAAACGAGTGATTCCAGTGTCGATATAGACTCAAATCGATGCCCAGTGAAGGTGTAGACTTGCTCCCTCAGATCTGCGGAGATCGGTGCGTTGAAACGGTTCATTTTTATGTCCTCTAGTGAATCAATGGAAGGGATTCATCCCCGCGTTAAACGGGGATGTGGAAGGGTTACCAAATTCGCCGGGTTAGTGCGGATTTATCAAATTCTTGGCGGTAAAAATCGCAATCGAAACACTCGATCCAGGCAAGGATGCAAAAATATCCCTCAAATTGGCGGATTCGACGGCCACGCCCACCACAGTTGGGGCAGGTGATACGGGTGGCTTGCTGTTTGATGAGTTTTGGGGTATTATTCATGGGTATCTAAACCTCCTGTTTTCTCTGTGTACTGTTCGCAAAAGGGGAAGCAGGCTTGCACTTTCCACTCTTCGATGGGTTTATCGCATAGAAAGTCGAAGAGGATGTTGCATTCATCCTCTTCGGCGCAAGATTCACACCATACTTCAATGAATCGTCTGGCCACTTGATTTCGCTCCACCAAGGGAAGCTGATTAAGCCCATTTGTGAGGTAGCCATGTATCTGGGGGTCTGAGTCGCCCCAGATGTAGGACATTCCAGAAACTTTATCCATGATTTGATACCCCCACTAATTGACGCTCGAATCGACGGACTTGGTTTGCGACGCTGCCAATAGTCAGGCTGGCGAAGTGGTCGGTGGAGTTTCTCCATCGGTGATGGTGACCGTAGTATTCAGTCACGGATTGCAGTAAGCCATAAGCGGTTTTGTAGACGGAAAGGAGATGACCGCCAATTAACTGGCCGTCGAATAGCTGAAGGGCGGTCTGGACGACTGGGGGTTGCTCCTCTAGTCCTTTTTCGGGATAGCCAAAAGACTCAATCAGTAGCATGGCTGCTTGGGATTGATCCATGGGGGTATCGGCTAAAAGTTCATGGTCTTCACACAGCCCTTCCCATTCTTGAACAGCCAGGGTTAGTCCTTGTTGGAGGAGTTGGAGAACGTCGGGGGAGTGGCGAAGGACTTGCTTGTGCTGGACAACCTTGCGGGTGGCTCCGTTGGTGCAAACTAACCGTTCAGCAAGGATGCGGACTTGGTGGCCAACGCCACATTCATGGGAACCGATGAGCTGTAAGTAGCAGTGGGTGATGTCGCCAACCTTCTGCACGTCGTACTCTTTCTCCAGATCTCCGATGAGGCAAATCTGCTTTCCTCCGTTGAGGGGGCCAGCATGGGTTAGGGTGATTCCTGCATCTTGGGCGAATTGGTGAAAAACGGCTACGATGTCTTGGTTTTGGGAATTTTGCCAGTTTTCGGGGGCGGTAGTGAGTTCTTCGACTCGATCGGTGCGAAGGAGGGAGTATTTACCGGGAACTTCTACAAATTTGCCAGAGTGAAAAAAGAATCGGGGGGAGCGTTTGACCCTCCAGTTTAGGTTCGCCTTGTCCAAGATTTCTTGGGCTGATGCGTTTTTTGGGATGGGGGTACAGTTGGTTTTAATCATGAGTCTTCCCTTTGGGGACGGTTGAGTGATTTGCGGATGAACTTCCAGGAGAGTTCAACGGCGTTTCGGGGATTGCTCTTAAGTCTCCGGCGTAAGATTTCTAGGGCGGCTTCGGCGTTATGTCGTTTTTGAGGTTCAGCCATGATGCCCCCTCTTTTCGACGGAAAGGACTCCATTCTTCTGGCAAATCCTGAAACATGAGGAGAGAGGGATGCCCAGCTTCTCCGATATCTCTGGGAAGGAAGATCCCCTAAATCGCATCCTAACTACTGTCCTGATTTGCTCCCGCGAATGCCCATTCTTGCGAGAAAATGGGGCGGGGGTTGCCCAGCGCTTCCCGTTGCGGTAGTCCTGAAGGGATTGCAGGTAGCGTTGGGCGGCTTTGGGGTTCCAGGAGTTGAGGTCATGGTATAGGTGGCGCTGCCCTTCGGTAAGTTGCAATGGGTTATTCATCTTGTGACCTCCCTTCCCAGCCCTGGCAGAATGAGATGAACCAAGGGTGGGTAGATTGAAGCCAGTCCACATGATCTAGGTAGAGGTCAATCTCTCCATCGTCGTAAAGGTGAACGGGGAACAATTCCCAGAGAAGGAGGAGTCGCCCTCTCTTTGTGTGGGGAGTTATCCCACACTGGAAGACTATGTACAATAGAGGGCACTGGAATTTCACCTGGAAAACGCCAGCGATGTCACGGATGGAGAGGAGGAAATACTCTCTTTTCATTTGGTTTCCTCCTTTGCTCCAACCAGGTTGAGTTGCTTGGCTGGTTTGGCCGTCTTTTTGGCTCTAGACATTGCATACATCCTCAATCTTTGAGAAGAGGACTCTAGCCGTGATGGTGTCACCAATCTTGATAATCATTAGGCGGACTCCTGTTCTTCTGGGAATAGGAGTCCGTGGCTTTTCTCGAAGTTGGTCAAGAAGCTATCGAGGAGCGCTTGGGTCTCTTCGTTCATCTCGGTGTAGTTGGGAGACTCCCAGATGGGGACGAGTCCAATAATCATGTGCTGATGCAGACATTCATGCTCGATGGGATCGTGGTCTGGGCGAATGTCGTACCACCAACCGGTGGGGATGGTCTCTGGCTTCTGGTGATAGGCCATGCCAATGATGATGCCCCGGTGTTTGCGTCCAAAGTCGATCGCCAGGTTCTCAACAAAAATGTATTCGACGTACTCACCGATGCTGTAAGCGGGTCGGGGGAATTCCTGGAGAGAGCAATAGATGGTTGTCCTGTGCCCTTCTGCCGTCCCGATATCTGATTTCGAGAGAATTTGAGCGCCGATAATGTCGGCGGTCTTTTGCAATCCTTCAGTGGGGAAGCTTTTGATGGCTTCCTCTAATGCTCGGTAGATGGTTCCGAGTTTCTTTATCTCAAGAAAGTTAAATGCCATAATTTTGGTGTGTTTTTAATCGTGGCTCCTCTCCTCTCCCGTCCATGGCGGTTCCTGCGAGGAGTGGGGCTTTTTTGTTTCTGTTCTCTCCCCGTTTGTGGCGGGTCTTTGAGAGGAAGGGAGGAGGTGCTTTCTCCTCCCGTGTGTTGACTTAGCCAAATAGGAGCTTGTGATGGTTTCAAACAAGGACACCATTGAGGGATTTGTTTTTCTATAGGCAATTCCTCTCTTTGCTATATAATCAATCCCCCCCCATTGGGGGTGTCACCCCTCGGCTGTTGCCAGCAGCCCTTGGGTGCGTTTGCCAAACCTTGAGGTGACACCGACATTATTGTCGGTCATAATAAAAATGTCAAGACCTACTACGCAGATAGAGGTTCCTTATCCTTTGGAAGTCTTACGGAAGCACAGAACCAATCTGAGCCAAAAAAAATTTGCAGAGGCGCTAGGGCTGACTACGCGGACATATGAGCGATGGGTTGCTGGAGGCAGCGCCCCTCGCTTGACTCCAGATCAAATAGTCACGATCAGCAAAATTTGCAAGGTTAGCTATGGAGATTTCATTCGAGTCCTTGTAGGAGAACTTGATGTGGAAGAGTTGCCATAAAAACGTAGAGGAACTTCCAAATTAACTTGAACCGATGACAATCAGGAGGCGATGCAATGAAACTTGATCCACGTAAATCATGGCTTTATGACGGAATGCCAGATTCAATCAAGCGGTTAACGGACGATCTTGCTGGGGCGGTCTGGGCTGGTGACCAGGAGAGTGCCCAGGAGTTGCTGGAGGAGATCATCGAGGACTGGGTGGGGAATTACGATTTTTCTCGCTCCCAGACCCGAAAGATTATCAAGATTCAGGATTTGGTGAAGACGAAGAAGGCCCGGAGGAAGTTGTTCAAGAGTGGGCAGGATGGAAAGTTGTTGAAGATTCTGGAGAGCTAGAATGATATTAGCGCTGTTTGGATCGCAAGCGCTAACGCCGATGTCATAAGAACCCCGATCGCCCTCCCTGTTGCGATCGGGGTCTCTGCTTTGTGACAAAAACTAATGTTTTGATACCAAGTTACGGGGTAGAATCGGGGAATGACAATCGGTGACCTACTATGAAATATCCTCGCTGGTTTCCATTCCCTAGTTGTTGGCTACGCGCTTTGCTCACCTGGATGACCGCCAGCCTAATCGCTTACGCCCTTATTGCGATTTCCCCTCTGATAGCTGTGCTTACCTTGCCGTTCCTTGCGATCAGCGCTGGTGACTATTCCATCATCTCTGGGGTCTCTGCCCTGATCGCCCTAGTTCTGTTTGTAGTCCCCCTGACCATCTTTCCCACATTTGTCTATGCCCATGTTCGGCAGATCGGGGGGAAACTTTCTGGGGAGCAAGAAATGCTCTCATTTATCCCTGCGATCGCCAACTGGAGGAGAGGATTGGGGGATGAACTTGTGTTTTTCATTGGGGTGCTTTCTGTTGCACCTTTTCTGATTGGGGTTCCAAGTTACTTGGTTGATGGGGTGATCGCGATCGTTTTACCAATAGCGTTTGTAGCCACCGCCTACTGTTACCATTTCCGAGTTCTGTTCCACCGCCGCCAGGAACGGTCCCGCAAACGGGCCAATCTTAACCGCAATCGTCAGGTCCTCCACAAAAGAAAAGAGAAATCCCCCACCACCATAGTTGACGACCCGATAGAGCTAGAGTTGATGCAACTGCGAAGGGATTTGAATGATGATAGATAGAGAAAAGAAGACCCCGGTATCAACCGGGGTCTTCTTTTTGAGAACTGGTTACCATCTTTCAGGGTTGACATCCACCCCTGCCTAAAGGCGAGGGGATTCCTAAACCTCACGATTTAGGTTTCTGTTTCATAGCAGTTACCTTCACAGATTTACTCTCTTCGGGTCTTACACTCGCTCCGCAGACTGACACGGCAAGCCCTGCCGCCTTATGTGATAAAGGGTTCATCCTCATCAAAGGAGTCATCATCGTTGCGACGGAAGTAAACAGTCCACCCTTCATCGCCACCGAACAGATCTTTTACTTGCTCCTCTGACCAACCAGGGGGAAGATCCCTAATCCTGGTATCAGCCGGTCTGTCGTCTCCAATTTCAGCGAGATTAAGTTTACTGAAGTGTAGAGTCGGGGGATTATACCAGGGGGAAACAACAAGTTCTCTCCCCAGAGGAATGTCGATGTCCAGATCGGCAACTAATTTTTCATATTCGGATTCCCTCCCTTCGTGCCGATCGCCATCCACTACAATCAACCTTTTTTCCTGATTCATTCTTCCTCCTCCTGGTATTTAGCCCGCCACACTTGAGAGTGGTTTTAAGGCTCATCCTCTTCGTCACTACCAAAGAGAGCTTGTTCCCACCTATCATTACGACAATCCTCGCCATACCCAACATAGGGGTAAAACTCCTCAGATTCCTGCTCTTCATGCTCCCTTTTTTTCTGTCGGTGGTCCCGGATCTTTTTAGATAGATCGGCATAATCCTTCCAAAATGCCCGCGACCCCTCTTTAGCTATCTCAGCCCATTTACTGACGGCAACATCGATAAGCTGAAATTCAAACTCGGAAAGCCTCAACTCTCCTGACGCGCTCAATAGGATTATGGTTAACTCGCGAAAGTTGTTGCTCATGTATCTTCTCCTTCTTCTTGATTTAACCCTTTCTTGATACACTCCAGTTTGGCTTTACCCTCCTGGTACTTCGCACCGCCGCACTTGAGGACGGTTTTGATGATTTCGGAGTCGGCCACTCCGTCAGCCAAGGCGATCGCCACTTGCTCGTGTTCCTGTTCCGTTACACCGTTAGTTTCGTTAGAACCGTTATAACCCTCGAAGTTTTCGTTATCGTAACCGTTATAACTCTCGTAACTTTCCTCTGCTTGGTTCAGTCCGAGGCTGTCTTGGCGCTCCATAACGATCGCTTGAGCAACTGCGACGTTGGTTTGTTGAGCCAGATGCAACTCACTGGCCACAGAGTGCTTAAACTGGGCTAACTCATACTTTTGAAGGGCTTTTACCTTCGGTTCCAGTTCGGCTAAGAGCAAACTGGAACCGAGGCAAGACCCACCGGAGGTCAACCCGATCGCCACTGACCCCCACCGAAAAAACTGGTGATAACGGTTCTCTTGCACATTGCGGGTGAAAAACGGAGTCGAGAACCAAGTTATAACGCCAATAACGGAAGTTGTAACGGCGACAATATGGAGGGTGAACCAGAACTTAATTATCGATTGACGGCTGGAGTCGTTAATTAAAATGCCCATTGAATACCCGCCCCCACAAAAAGAACGAGGGCGATCGCCGCCACCAAAACGACCGAGAGGGCAAACTGTTCCCCTAATGATTCCCGTTGGTAGTAGACCACCGTTCCGGCCATGCCTAACCCAACGGAAGCAAGAACAGCAGCAATCAACCCGATTTCCCGAAAATTGACATTTAGTAAGGCCGCCAAACTAACCAAGCTGGCGGCACTTCCCATGAGGAGGGAAAACCCTACAATCCGATACATAATAATCATGGTAGACCTAAGTTGGTTGGAACGAATGCCAACGTTATGGCCAGGTGTCCTCTGGCCATAACGTTATGGCCAAGCCGTCATAACGATGCTTGCAATTGAGCAATGGCCAGATCGGCCGCCTGTTCAGCCTGTTTCAGAGACTGACCCATCTTGGCGTAACCCGCCCGTTGCGAGTGGAGGAACTTCGCGCTGGTATTTGCGTATCCCTGCATCCGCTTCTCGTTTCGAGCCTCGTTCCTCCTGTACCTTTCGTGATATTTATTCACCTTGGTATGGTTGTTACTCATCCGCTCCAGGGCCGTGTAAGCCTTTTTGGTGGCCCGGGTTTGAACGACAGAATCCTTGGCTCTCTCGCGCAGCGCTTCGGCTTCCTCTGGGGAAAATGGCCGCGCTTGCTCGACCACTGGGGCATACCGGAACTTTTCCCACTTCCCAGGATTGTCTGGGGTAATGGCGTTTTCGGCGCTTTTAATGTGAACCGAGTTGGCATCCAAGTTTTTTGACTGCCCTTGAACGGGGGCGATCCTCCCCCCGTCAGAATTGCTTAAGAATCCGAGTAATCCCATCGATCTTGCACCTGTATTTCAATGATTAAGAACTGAGAAATAGTGAGCGTCAGGAGCGCACCTAAGATCATAAACAGCAAGGGGTGATAGTTAGGTGGGCGCTTGTCCCACGGGTTAGAGCGCCTCACTGCCTAGAACCCCAGATGATTGAGAATTGACCATTCTACTCGCCTCCGTTTTCTAATGCAGCAGGCAAGGCAAAATAGGATTTTGAGCTGCTCGGCTTCAGGGTCTTGGCTGTCTTTCCCGTGGCAATGTTGTCGTAATCAACGCTGTTCCATTGGGCTGCAAAGTTTTCAATCGCCTTCTGGGTTTGTGGGCCACAGTAGCCACTATTGAGATTGGCGATCGCCTTATTCCAACTAGCCGCCCGAATCGCATCAGCCAGTTGCAGTCCCCAATTATCCGAGGCCATATCAATCATTTGCCCATCCTCGCCAGCGTACCCACCGGTCAGAGTCGGTTGATGATTTTGCGGACTCGCGCCGCCGTTGATTGCCTTATTCGCGTTGGTTGCCATATTCCCTCTTAATTTGGTTAACTGCTTGACGCGCTCCGGCCTGTCGAACCAGTTGCCGATAGCGCTTGAGAATCGAAAAAGCCTCTGGAGATAGGCAGGGGTCATAGGGGTAGCTGTCGAAGTCCTCCGTTATTTCCCGTCGGTCCCGGAGTCCCCTTAGCACCCTCAAGTCCGTTGAATATTGGGCTTCCTTAATACCCAGTATCTCCATGGCTTGGGCATTTGGAATGAAAAGCTCTACTTCTACATCTTCCTCATGAACCATAATCCTCCTGAGTAGGGACTAGGTAGGGAACAGGTAAGCCTTGGGTCAATATCTACCTATCCCCTACCGTTGAGCTACCCATTCTATACCGTTTCCCTGGTAAAGGCAAAAACGCCGAAACTATTACACCGTAGGCATCAGAAGCATTTCCGAAGGGGGCAGTAAAATTTTTTTGTTAGCATGGACAGACACAGGAGTAGATCAAGGAATGTAGGGAAATGGCAAGAATAACTAGAGGGGCGATGAAGTATGTAGAGTGGGATGCAGCCCCTGAAAACTACAGCCTCGCCGTTCTCAAGAGAAGGCTTGAAAGAACCAAAATTATTTTTGAACGGCTTAAAAGGAGACTAAAGGAAGGGGATGATAGAGAGACAATCGCTTGATATATTGATATCGGTTATAGAGCAACTCATGCAGGAGGTCGCGATCGCCATAGTTGAATTGGATCGATATCAAGGCTTAAAAGAGGAAGTATTCAACAATTATCAGCAGCTTGTAGACACGCAAAACCTAGGGAAACGAGACCTCGAAGAACAGATAACCAAAATAACTCAAAGATTAGAAAACGTTGAGAGCAAGCAAGAATCTTTCTCTAGATTTGAGTCTAGAGTTAGTAGCTCTGTCAACACTTGGAAATGGGTTTCAGTTACATTACCTGCACTTATAACCTTTCTGTTTTTCTTGTATGAAAGGATGGGATAAAATAGATTAAGGCACCCTTACGATCCAATAGTCCATGGGAACAATAAAGAAATACACAAGAGGGTTCACCCAAGCGTGGAAAGATCAGCAGAGCACCGTTACCAAGCAATGGGACGAATGGCTAGGAGGGGTGGGGAGTGCATTGGGTATGGTCTGGGGGGGGCTATCCAGTGTAGGGAGTGGAATATGGGGCGGGCTAAAGTGGCTTGGTGGGGCTTTAGGCTTCAGCGCGGGGGCAGTGATTCGATGGGTGAATCAATCAATTCAGTATTTATGGAGATTCAACTGGAATATCAGTGATATAGCTATCGACGATCAATTGAACTCGGATCTTCTAGCCCTGTCGGGGGTAGCTGGGGGGGTGTTCGGAGCATCTGTGGGGTGGGGGGTTTGTGGAGGGGTTGGGGCGGCGGTTCTAATGAAGATAGATCCCGCTATGGGGGCTGCGGTCGCGGCTGAATTAGGAGAAGAGGCAAAAGAGGAGGTACTTCAGGCATGGTCTCAAGTCGCATACAGTCTATTCGATATCATCGCAACTAACGCTTTCACTCAAACATTTAAACATACTCGTAGATTCCTGAAAAATCAGAAATGGTTAAAGCAAATTGTTGGAGAAAAATATGCAGACTTAATAGATCAATGGGGTAAGCCAGGAGGGGACGTTATCTCCCTCTCAAAGTGGAAAGATGACCAAATAGAATCCATTTCTAATGAGTATACCCGCAATTTCACAGAAGAATTTTTTGATGAGTTTGGGGATGCCTGCAACGAAGCAATTGTAGTCATCGCCAATGGCATTGACAGTTACCAAGCGCTACAGTCTACAACGATTCAAGACCAAGTGCTGGGGGAAGACCAAATCGTAGTAGTCACCCCCAATAAAGAAGAAGGAGAGGAATATCGTTTTTATGGAAAAGAGAACCTAGTTCGCCAGCAAACCACATCATTTTTAGCTCAATACCAAATGATGTACGGGAAAGACATTGGGCAATATGTAGGGGAGCCTGCACCACAATATCAGATGAAGAAAGTCCACACTATAAGCGCTGTCATTTTGTGGTATTCAAAAGTTACACCACCCTATCGTGTTAGGGGAGAAAAATTCAAAACCTCTACCCTAACTATTCCCGACCTAAAGAAAACCGGCATAACCTGGAGGGGTTTGCAGAAGGCGGCTGGAGGGACACAGGGGTTTGTGTCAGGCCCGTCCCGCTTCTGGGTAAAACTAAGTTGCGGCGCGAACACTACGCTTTGGGCTGAAAATGAAGACGTTGCAGAGCGAATAATTAAAAATTTGATGAAGTTCTCCGACTCTAAAATCATCGCAGAAAGCTCAGGAACGCAAAAAAAAACCCACCGGAAGAACACGGCTAACAAAAATTACAAAGAGAAGATTAGAATTTACCCCTATAGTGTCACCTTCTTCCGTACAGGGGCGGACAGCACCGGGCGGGTAAGGCTTTATGACTCCAGGGAGGAAGCCGTCAGCCGAAGGAGTCTAAAAATCCCCCTTTGGCAAAAATTAGATAATCCCCAATATGACAAAGAAATCGACGAATTTCTAACCTCTGCTTTTGCAGATATCCCTAGGGAGTTTGCCTAATGCCGACACCTCAACCCAGACCCAAGGGACAGCCAACCTCGAAGGGGACATCTAGAACAGGAGGGTATAAAACCCCTGCTCCTTTTAGGAGAAGAAGTGAGGGGAGAGGGAACCCTTTCGCACCAATAGGAGAAGCGTATTTATCGGGGGTTGAAACTATCGGGGAGTGGATGGGGGAGCAATTCGATAAAATCGATATTCCCCGCCCAAAGATACCAAAGCCCTGGACTACGCCCGAACAATGGGTAAAAGATATAGAAAGCATAGGAGAGGGATACCCAGAAGAAGAGAAGGGGGAAGGAGAAGAAGAGGAAAAACCACCCCAAATGGGGGATTCAAGTAACCTAGATTGGGGGGACTCTGGACAGACCATAGGGGGCGTAACAAGAGGGAGTGAAGCCCCAACCTTTCCTCCTGAATACGATATCCCCCAACCGGAGGGGATATGGATACCTCCTATTCCAAAAGAAAGTACCCCTGGTGTTGATATGCTCAACGGTAAAGCCGGGATTTATATAGGAGTCAATGTAAATGCTTGCAAGGGCAACTCCTATAGCACCCCCAGCTTCCCTGATGGCGCGAATATGTTCTTCTATTTCTTGGTTCGGGACGGGGAGCATCTAAATGATGGGTGGCCACAAGACTCGACTGGAAGACCTAAAGTTTGGTTTAAAGGGAAACAACACTGGCAGGGGTATATTAATCTCGCCTCAAGACTGCTTTCTGAAAAATTAGGGTGGTGGTTTGGGAGTAGTGCCAATAGTTTTTATTCCCCTGTAAGAGCAACCTACAGGCTAATGGAGGATGGGACTTGGCACGGCCCAGATTACATCAACGGCTCGATGTCACACGCAGAAAGCGGGTTTAACTACTACTTTCAAATATACACAGAATTCATCCCCCCGCCTACATACTATAGCCCATTACCAAAATCAAAAGGACGCGACATGAACTGCTGTAATCAAACCCTTGCAAACCAAAACCGAATAATCAAGGACTTAAAAATGATAAAAAAATGGGTTGGAGCCGACTATGACCAAATAGAAATGCCAAAACACCCATTTATGGATACAAATGTCGGTTGGTTAGAAGAGATCTTTGGAGGAGGAACAACAAAACTAGGGTCGTTACCCGATTTAATCGTCTATTTCATCCAAGCAGTTGACACCATGTTTGGGGATGAATTCCCCATGAAAATAAAAGTCCCCCCGCACATAGTAGAGGGGGCAAAGACCTCAGGGGAGTCAATCCCAGAAGAGTTTGAAATGGTAACACCTGGAGAGGCTATAAAAGCAATTGTCGAGATGGTGATCAACCTCCAGGATGACGAAGGGAACGCCAAAAGCATAATGATGAAATGTCTCCTGGAATCCTACAAAGCCAGGGAGGAAGCTTACAAAGCCAGAAATATGCTCGACCAATTCGTGAAATGGTCGGGGATAGAGACGGAAGAGGTTAAGAATTTTTTGCAGGCGGAATTCACGCTACCTGAGACTGACAACGACCCAAACAATTCGATTAAGTGGGATGAGTGGAAAGAGAAATACCCTGATCCAGACGAAGAGCTGAAAGCCTTCCTTGAACCGTCCAAGATGGCGGTCAAAGCCCACTTCTTCGACCCAGAAAAAGGGCGCGATTTAATTGATGATTTGTACCTTGTAAGAAATATTTACCAAATTGTCCGGGCTGCTCATACCATCTCTGTTGGCAAACACAGAGATGGTATAAAGCAAAAACTCACCGACTACTTGATTGACTTCGGAGCAAAATACGCCTATCACGCAGTAACCGCTCCAGCAGAAAGAGAGAAACGGGGGATAGGAGAAGACGAAGATGATGATAACTACGACCCCAAAGGGTTGAAGGACTTCCGGAAGTTCAGGAAAGTAGTGGAGGACGGACTTGTGCCTCCAAACGAAAGTCCAGCAAGCGGCACATCGGTCAGCGACAGAGGAAGGGAAAAACCCTACGGTAGGCATCTTGAAGAAACAGCAGAAATCAGAGACATTACAGACAAGTAAAAGCACTAGGGGCAGTAGGAAGTCTATGCCAAAAAAATCAACTAAGATAGGCGATCACTTCGTCTATCTCTGAATCTGATGGGGTTGTTTCCCACCCCATGAATTGTCTTATATCACAATCCGTTCGCCACCCTGAGAGGGATGCCCTCCCTAGCATCCAATCAGCAGTATAAGTATCATCAAATTCAATAAGTATCCACATCCACTGATTAATAGGAGTTAAATCATAAGGTGCATTAATTTCCTCTGAGTTTCTCAGCACTCTAACAACTCTACCAAAAAAGTCCATCGTCGTGTTTCCCTCTCTGAATCTAAATATTAATGTGTCAGGGTTGATACCTCCAAAAAAACCATCAAATGACCATCCTGATTGGTTGTTATGTCCCCAAAAAGAAGTAGGGGATTTCACCTCTGCCAATATTCCCTTGATTGCAGTTTGAGGGTGTACAAGATGCATATCTACAGAGTTATTCGGATATCTCCACTGGATATGTTTTTTCCCATTTTCTGTTAACACTGTAGGCGCAACACCACCAGATACCAAGGTAAACCCTGATGTACTTGTTAATAACCCTTCCGAATTTCCAGAAAGGTCTAGCCTTAGCACCGCAGTCGTAATAGCGGATGGTTCAGTGGGTGTTGTAATGGGTTCTATCTGCTGCATCGAAACAGAAGCATAAACATTAAGTTTATTCAATCTTGGTGGAGTGTTTAATCCATTAGCAACATTAGCATGCCTGTCATTGATAACCCTCAAGAATCTGCATTGAGAAAAGTTGATCGCCGTGTTTTTCAGCTCTGAAATAAACCCGCTTGCAAGGGATATCCAGTCGGCTCCATCCTTGCTCCCATAGAGATAACCCCTCCATTGCTTAGGGCTGGTTTCAAATTGGGCATCGACTAGCTCAATATCAAAGTTTTTCCCTAGGTCAATTTCCAATCCGCATATCTCGTTATGCATCTTTTCTTCTGGAGTCCAAATTTCTCCATAGAAATTAGAGGGAAATACGGTTTGAAATGGGTGATAAACCAGGTGGGGACTTCCTTCACCATCACTGTCTATTTTCCCGTAGTTGTTGGCTGGTAACCTCTCTACTGGTGGGTTGCCGAAATTTGCAGACTGATCACCCCAATAGATATGTTCTACAACCCATGTAAATGGGGATAGTATTGGGTTGTTTGCGGTCTCTGTTTCTTGAGTGATATCGCCAAATAAACTAATTTGATAAATGTGCCATTGTTCATAGGGCGTATTGTCCTGAACCTTTGTTTCAATGCTGACCCATCTTGCAGCGACTTTGGCAAAGTTTATATCACCCTCTAAAAATCCCAGGGGGTATACTTCCCTCCATGTTCCCATATCGGTTGAAACCAAAACCCTCCCCTTCAATTTATTAGGGAAGTCACCAGTTTTAATCCTAATTCCATTGATTTGGTATTCTTTCCCTAAATGGATTTTAATTTTTTTATCATGGCTGTTTCCGTTCGTTGCGCTCTCCCATTTAGTCGTTTCATCTCCATCGGCAATATAGAGTAAATCTCCTTGGGTGTATTCGTAGTAAGTAGCTCCGGGGGCCCATGGGGCGCTTTCGCTCCCAGAGAGTTCCCAATTAGCTTTGGGCAACATACCGGACTTGATAGTTTGTCCATCAGCCGTGTTGGTTACGCTGGTGGTGGCATCAACATTGATTTGAGGCGCACTGAAGGAGTCAGATCCGGACTGGCCTGTGCCAAAGATGGCGACAAACTGACCGGGGATAGGGGGAGGGGTTCCAAATCCGTTGTCAACGAACTTTACTTTTAAGCCAAAACCTTGTTGCAAGTCAAAGTAACCACCGGGGGTGCTGGTGTTGCTCAACATATCTCTGTCGTAAGGAAAACCCCGGTTGACGATTGGCAGGCTGTTAATAATTACTTCCTTATTTTGTCCGAACATATATAAGTCAATTCGGTAGTGTTCTCCCATCCATTCGCTTTTCCAGACTTTTTCCGCATAAGTATCTGGAGATTCATTCGATAATTCCTCTGGCTGTGCCCATCGGAGTAATCCATCCCCCCCTAGACTGCGTTGGGCGTTGCATTTTAGATTAAGGATTTTAAGGCGCAAATCTTGGGTTTGTGGAGGGAGGAGTACCCACCAGCCATCCTCTGGGTAGGAACTAAAATCGAATTGTTCGAGAATTTGAACTACGGACATGATTGTTATTGGGCTTAGATGTGAACTATTAAAACCCTTAAGGAGTCTGATTTTCCACATTGTAGCTAAAAAGAGGGTTGAGCCTCATGTCTTTTGATTAAAATGGGGTTGCAAAATTTTCAGGAAAAACCTATGAGCATTGCGAGTGATTTAGCTAAATCTATCATCGATACAGCTACCGCGAATAAAGCCAAGACTGAGTTCGAGGGAAGTGTAACCGTGAGCTACGACGTTAATTACACATCTAAGAAATTCACCGCCACTGTTGTTTTACCCACTGACGGGGTAGCGTGGAACACTACATCTAGCAAAATGGAGACTAATATCGCAGATAGCCTAGAGGCTATCCCCGCCCCATAGTCAGTCCCTGATGAGAAACGACTAGGAGGTAATTAATTATGCCAGGAATCGAAGCCGCACAGGGTAGTGTAGTCCCTGTTGCGGAGAATGCATCAGAGCGAGAGCGGGTCTTAGTTGCTTGGTTCCAATCGCGAGATCCGGGGCAATCGGGAACTCGTAAGCTCTATGGCGGTTTAGTTGAGTTGTTTGTAGAGAAAATTTTCAACTCTTATTTTAATGTTCCCGTTGTCGCGCAACAGGACGATGAGGAGGTAACGAATTATCTTAAGAAGACAAACGCTTACACTTCTACCCAAAGGGCTGGGCTAGAGTTCACAGAGCAAGGCGTATCTAAGCAAGTCGCAGGGTTTGTCGGGACTAAAAATTTAGCTTTAAAGAGAAAGCCCGCAGGAAAGCGGATCATCGTTCCATCTCAACAAACCCGGCTACTAACCAGACAGGGAACGGCGAAAAAATACTACGTCAGTAAAACGGCTTCTTGCACCGTCCCTAAATGGTTTAATGTGTTGATGTGCCTGCAACTGATGGGGACTATGCTCAAAGCGAAAAAACCCAAGCAGATTAGAATTGCTGGGAAACGCTATCGGTGGCGAAAATTTCCAGTGGGACGAGCGACCGACCCAGGGACTGGGCTAATACAGGAGGCTGGTGCATTCGTGCTTAGTGCGGAGTTCAATAAGTCTACTCATTTACCCTTTGTCCCGGATGATAATATCCTGGAAACTTACACTATGAATATGTAAGGGGCATGGCTTACTTACCGCTAGGGGTTGTCAAGTTTCCCATTTACGGGAATACAGTTGATAACCCTGCTGTGCAAAAATTCGTATTCAACAACCCCCCTCTGGATCGATACTTTGTTATTGAGTTCCTGTCACCTACAGGACGACCGGTCACCGACGGGACAACCTCCGTTTTATGGACTTGTAGAGGATGGTTTATTGAGGGGGATTGGATTTGGGGAGATGCACTTAGAATTATTCCATCGGATCGAAATAAGCATTTTATCCAGTATCCAGGAATACCAGAGACCTTAGCAGCCCAGGCAACACTACAGAAAGTCGAGTTTGATAAGGTATGGGAAGGACGTTATAGGCGGTACGTGAACGAGCCTAACTGGTATTTGTTGGTCAATATTTACGAACCCGATCCGCCGTGAAGTTTAGTAGAGAATCGGTAACTCCGACGATTTAACCGTTTGTCGCCCGGCGTAGAATCTCATTATGGTTTCGATCTTATCCCCGACAAGGAAGGCGATCGTAGGCAGGGGAACTCCATGCTCATAGTGCATATTGGAGATAAAAGAATGTCTAAGGGCGTAAGGGGGAAGATATCTCCTTATGGTTTTAGGGGCAAGGGGATTAATCAACGGTTTCCACGCTCTTCTCAGAAAATTTTTTTGATTAATAAAACTGCCTGCCGGGGATGGGAAGATAAGACCGCCATAGCAGTGACTGACAGACAATAAGGCTTGGTCGGATAGGGGGATAGTACGATTCAGGTGGTTCTTAGTGTAAGGCTGGAGAATCTCTTTACTGTAAGCCTTGGTGATGCTGCACTCGGTTCCATCAAAGGATTGGAGGATGTCAGACGGAAGGAGGGCGATCGCCTCTTCCGGACGGCATCCAGTAGCGGCTAGGAAGGTTACATAGTGTTCGTAATGGTTGCCGACGAAGATGTTTAAGATAACCCGAACCTCGTCAGGAGTGAAATAATGGATAGTTTTGCGGGGTTGTTTTGGGAGTTTATCGCGCAATTTCACCCCAGGTACAGCCACTCTGATTGCAGGCTGCAAAGTTGCCAGGTGACGGTGAGCGGTTGATGCTGCCCGGATTTTGAGATATTCATCGGCCAGGCGATCGAGGTTGGAAAGATTCAGCGCTTTTGGGGGGAGGGATGCGATCGCCCGATCAATCTCTTTCCAGGTGTTTTGCTGGGTAGTTCTGGCTGCCTTGTGCTTTTGAGTCTCCTTGTATTTAGCCCAAAGCGTTTCCACTGTTTCCTCCGATTGGGCCGGGCGACCCTTGGTGGAATCGTAGCGGTTTAGGGTTTTGTCGAATCGGTCGAAGGAAATATCGGCCGCGATCTCCCCCGCCTTTGTGTAGGCCGCCTCGACTGAAGCCTTGGTTATCCCTCCAGGCACAGAGAGGGAATATTCGCGTTTTTGATAAGACCATCGGAGTTTAATCGAGTTTCCCCGCCTAACCAAACTGACCCGATTTCCTACTCGATCGAATTTACCAGTGCAGCTCCTTATGGTTGATATCCGTTTCATCGTTTTGTGGAATGACAATAGGGAACAGACTATTATACTCGATGGCATTGAGGGGGTCAGCAGTTCGAGTCTGCTTAGCTCCATTAACAACAAACCAAAGCATAGCAGACTTTCCACCACTGACCCCCTCAATGCCAAGGGAGCGCTACACCTGATTTGCACCTAAAATCATCCTAACTCCATCCCTTCCTATAGGTCAGCCCTAGGTAACTCATACCAAATCCGAATAGTATAGAAAATAAACAGATGCTGTTCTAATGCCAATTTTCTTGCTATCCATCTCTACCTGTACTACCCGGATTTGGTATCACATAGAAAAGTCTCATAATATCTCCAATGAAACATAGATAATCCTGTGTAGTGCTAAAATAGATATATATCCAAGCTGGAAACCCAACTAGGGTAACCAAAGAAGATATATATCCATCGGCACTCCATGGGCTGGCATAATCCGACAGAAAATATCCCCAATCACTGGACTAAGTGATGAGGAAAAAGTAATATTACGAAAACTGGGACTAGGGAATCTCTCATTAGGAGTGAGAATAGCGGCGAAGCTTGTGAAAGAAGCGACTGCCCAGAAAATGCTCAAAGGAACCTACCGAAGCGATTATGGCTATGCCCTAAACGGAGTCCAATTCTGGGAAAGAGTGCGACGATCTAACCAGACCAAAGAGTATATACCCTTGCCGACACCCAATATCACTCATCCTTATCTGGGCC
>NZ_JAGHZH010000013.1:0-42399 GCF_017746885.1 Roseofilum sp. SBFL
ATATTATACTGGGTGATTTCTTGAATTACTTTTTGAGGGTACAAGTGGGGTGGGGGCGGGTTTTGAGGGTTGATGGGTGGGTGTTCTAGATTTGGGTATAACCCGCCCCTACGGGGAATTTAATTGATGTTTATGGATGAAGCATTTATGATGTTGAGCATCTATAATTTTAACTTTTAACGATCTTCCCTGTCTCCCTGCCCACCTATTTCTCTATTGTCCCACTCCATAACCAATGAGCTTCACCTCCCTTCTCTATGGTGTATTTTTATTCAGCGTCTGCATCCTCTATTGGTCGAGTCAATCCGGGAAAACTGAGATTTATGGTTAGCCACCCTTGCCTATGGACTCCAACTCTTTTTAGATTTTAGTGGCAACGTTTCTTCGGCTTCTTTATTATTCTTTATACTGTAAGGTGGAGGCGTTTTTAATTTCGCTCCTAATTGATATCTTAAAAATGAGCATTATAGCGTGAAAAATGGTTTTCCCATTACCCATTACCTATTACCCTTCTGCCGCGCGAAGCGCTATAAATATCTTTTTCTGGCATCTTGGGCTTATGTCGGCTTATGTCTGAGTAGGTGATAGTGCTATTATATAGCGCTTTGCGCTAGGGAATAGGTAATAGGGAATAGGGAATAGGGTTGTGGTATATGGCTTTAAGGATTCAATACTGTCCCTCATAGCAGCGCAAAGCGCTGTATCAAAGGCGATCGCCCCCAAACCCCCCTCTCCATTCTCCTTATCCCAGGGAGTATCAGGGTTTAGGCGATCGCAAAGTCCATAAACTTCCGAGTTTCCGGAGAATGAAACGCTAGCACAATGTCTTCTTTCGGTACTCCTTCTCTCAATAACTCAGTCGCAATACCTTCCTCCGTCCAGTCTTCTTCGATATAGATTTTCTCATTTTTGATTCTCACATAGACAGAAACAGCTTTAATTCTTCTGCTATTTTTCCAGCCAATATTAAACCAGAGATATTGACTTCTGTCATCGTCAAACATTAACACTTCATCGATATCTGGATCGGGGACTTGTGCAGAAATGCGATCGTACTCAGTTAAAATGTTTTTGATCAGGGTTTGATAGTGGATTAGTTTGTCCATTTAGTAATCTCCTCTTGATTCAGATCTACAACTAATAATGAGACTTTATAGGTTTGGATAATCAGTTGAATTGCTAATTGCTCAAAAAACTTTTGATAAATATCTTTTCCAATTGCTAAGTAAATTTCACAGTCAGGTTGGTTAATGGAAAGGAAAGTTTTGTCAATTAGGTATTGACCTAGTGCTCTCTCTAATTCCCGCATAGGAGAGCGACTGAGAAAACTTTTTATTTCAATTACAATTTGTCGTTCTTGTCTAGTTGCAGCAATTGTTTTTTGACTCGCGAGATCGGCAACTAATTTAACTTCTTCGTATTTAATGGGATAAGGATCGGCAGTAATTGTCCAACCCTCCTTGATTAAGGCATTTTTTACGGCATCATGGTAAGTATCTTTGGCTGGCATTTTCCTCTTATGTGTGAGTTGAGGATACTGGTATTATAACAAAATAGATCGCCCCCACACTCCCCTCTCCATTCTCCCTATCCCAGGGAGTATCAGGGTTTAGGCGATCGCAAACTCTGTAAACTTCCGAGTTTCAGGGGAATGAAACGCTAGTACAATGTCTTCTTTTGGCACTCCCTCACTCAATAGCTCAGTCGCAATACCTTCCTCTGTCCAATCTTCTTCGATATGAATTTTCTCATTTTTAATCCGAATGTGAACATGAATGTTATTAATTCTTTTTTCATTCACCCAATCTATAGACATCCATAGGTAATGGTCTCGATTTTCATCAAATATTAAACAAGTTTCATATTTCTTTTTCGGCAACGATCGTCCAACCTTCCTTAATTAAAGCATTTTTGACGGCATTGTGGTAAGTGTCTTTGGCTGCCATTTTCCTCCTATGTTTGAGTGAGGATACAGGTATTATAGCAAAGGCGATCGCCCTCTCCCCACTCCACCTCATCAGGCGATCGCCCCCAAACTACCCTCCCCACTATCCCTATCCCAGTGAGTACCAGGGTTTAGGCGATCGCTTTCCTCCGTAAACTTTCCAGTTTCTGGCTCGTGAAACGCTATTTTAGGTTATGATGAGATTATCTTAATCCAGACTGCATGGAGGTCAGTATCATGTTATCCACGGAGCTGAGACAAGAATCGATAGTTAAAAGAATTGAGGATATTGTTTCTATTTTGATGCAAGAAGATCCTTTATTCAAAGAGGATCTGGATTCTTCAGAAATGGTCAAACTATTAGTTAAGTTGTTTGAAGACAATTTGAATTTTGATGATTTTAATGGTATGTCTGACGAAGAATTAAAAGAACATTCTAGTGGCATATTAGCCATAGAACTCTTGTCGAAGATTGGACAAGATTTTACTCCAGCGCAAATGGCAGCTTTTGAGGATGCGATTAAAAGAAAATAGCTTATTATGGATTACTTTTTAGATACTAATATTGTTTCTTTAGCTATCAAAAATAATAGTTCAGTTAATCAAAAATTTAGGGAGATAAAAGCTCAAAGAAAAACAATTTTTATAAGTTGTATCACTTATTTTGAGGTTAGGAGAGGTTTTCTAGCAGTTGATGCTCCTAAACAAAGGAAGAGGTTTGAGGATTTTTGTCAAAAGTATCCGATTATTCTCTTAGATGATTTAGCTATACTGGAAAAGGCGGCTGAAATTCATGCTAATTTGAGATTAAGAGGTTTACCGATACAAACTGAAGATGTTTTAATTGCAGCGAGTGCAATGGTTAAGAATTTGATTCTGGTTTCTAATGATACGGATTTAGCCAGAGTTGAAGGTTTAAGTTTAGAGAATTGGTCAGAATTATAAGAATTTAATTGAGCTGAACCAAAAAGGCGATCGCCCTCTCCCCACTCCACCCCATCAGGCGATCGCCCCCACACCTCCCTCCCCATTATCCCTATCTCAGCAAGCGCCAGGGTTTAGGCGATCGCAAACTCCGTAAACTTCCGCTTTTCTGGAGAATAAAACGCCAGTACAATGTCTTCTTTCGGTACTCCTTCTCTCAATAACTCAGTCGCAATACCTTCCTCTGTCCAGTCTTCTTCGATATAGATTTTCTCGTTTTTGATTCTTACATAAACTGAAATCGCTCTAACTCGCTTTCTGGAAGTCCAACCAATATCAAGCCAAAGGTATTGATCTCGTTCTTCATCAAAGGATAATATTGTATCGATTCCATCTAAGTTAGGAGTCTGACTAGTAATTCGATCGTATTCTGTCAATATTTTTTTCACTAGAGAGCGATAGTTTTCTAATTGATCCATTGGACAATCTCCTCATGAGTAAGATCGATGACAATCAACCATATTTGATACTGTTGAATGACTAACTCAATGCCTTTTTTCTGAAAGAATGTTTCATAAATATCTTTGTCAATAGCTAGGTAGAGACAGTAAGTGGGATGAATTTGAGATAATAGAGTTCGATATAAAATGTATTGTCCTAAAGCACATTGAAATTCATGAACCGCAGAAGGATTGATGAAACTTTTCATCTCGACTACAATATTGCTATCTTCTTTCTGCGCGGAAAATAGCTTTTTCCCTGCTACATCAGCAAATAAGGTCATTCCTTCGTATCTGATTGTATAGGGATCGCGAACAATTTCCCAACCATCTTTAATCAAAGCCTTTTTGAAAACTTTATGGTAAGTGTCTTTAGCTGGCATTGTCCTCCTATGTGTGAATTGAGGATACTGAATATTATATCAAAGGCGATCGCCCTCTCCCCACTCCACCCCATCAGGCGATCGCCCCTCCAAACCGAGCGATCGCCCTCTCCCCACTCCATCCCATCAAGCGATCGCCTCCCCAGAACCAGCGATCGCCCTCTCCCTACTCTACCCTATCAGGCGATCGCCAACTCCGTAAACTTGTGAGTTTCAGGCACATGAAGCCCTGTTTTAGGTTATGATCGGATTATCTTAATCCAGACTGCATGAAGGTAAGTATCATGTTATCAACTGATCTGAGACAAGAATCGATAGTTAAGAAGATTGAGGATAATGAAGATATATTTTCATGCAATATTTAACAGCAAAACAAAGACAAGATTTAGCGAAAATAGCTAATAGTTATCCTAATTTACAATGTATTCAATGTGCTTCATCTATCAAAAATTATTTACTACTGGCAGGGATTAAAGGCAAATTAATTAAAATCAATACTCAAGCAGATTTAGATTATCGTAATTGTTTTCTCTATGATGATAGTATTGGAGGTGATGCCATTTCGGAAACAGGATACCATGAAGGTGTTATTGTTATAATAGATGGTGTTGAAATTGTATTTGACAATCATCATATTCAAGGAATATCTAAAGGAAAATGGTTGGCTAATTTTCAATTTTTTGGTAAAATTCATTTAGGACAAGAATTAGTAATTATTGAGGAAAATTTTTAATCACAATTAGGAGTAAATTATGTCATATTTAACCACAAATAACGGCAATAAGAATAGTCAGAAATATCTCTATGATTTATTAGCACGAATTAAACAACGTCCGGGAATGTATCTAGGGAAAGTTTCTTTAACCCGTTTAAAAATGTTGTTAATGGGTTACAGTATGTCAAGGGGGGAATTGGGTTTACAATTAACACAAGAAGAAAAACAATTTGCTCAGTTTCAACAATGGATACAAAGGAAATATCAAATTAATTCTTCTGAAGGTTGGGAAAGCATTATTTTGTCTCAAGTAGAAGATGAAAAGTTAGCTTTTGATTTATTTTTTCAGTTGTTTGAACAATTTAATCTTGAATGCTTACAGTTAGATAAAATTACTGTAAATGGAGGTAAATAATATTTTAACAAATGTAAGGGAATGGCATCATTGATGTACGATACCAATAAATAACATAAAAAATGTCATGCCCCTACAAAAATTAATTATCTGGTGGGCAATGTAGATCATTTGTTAATGAGAATCAAAGATTAAAAAGCATTACCCAGTTTATGTAACTACCTGCCGAAAAATGCTGATACTAATGCTCCAAAACCAGAAATTCCGGTTGCGTATGCGGCATTAATTGCAGCAGTACTACCTCCAGTGAGATATGCAGTGACGACAGTACCCATTGGAGCAAGTCCAACAGATACACCTTTTGCAGCACAAGCTGCTTTTAAACCTGCCAAGATGGCAACTGAAGTAGCTGCGGTTATGGGTTCTGCCATTTTTTTACCTGTGTCTATAAATTTACTATTTGACTTCGATTATGCCAAAGATTTCACAGCACGACTACTTTAAAAACCCGTTATTTCCCTATATTTCCTGACTTCTTTTGTCAACAAAAATTACAGCAAAACCGTCAAAAACCGTTATTTCCTTATTTTTTCTGAATTTAAAACTATGCTATAATCGCTGAAACCATTAGTGAATCTAACTTTTATGTCTGTTACAGAAATTTTACAATTGATGGATCAGTTAGTATCTAAGCACACAGGAAACTCTCTTGATGACTTACAAAGAAGGGCTATTTTAGGGATTTTGCAGCATCAAACCTACTCTGATATTGCCGAAAGTATAAATTATAATGAGGAATATATAGGTAAAATTAGTAGAGAATTATATAGTATTATATCTCAAGAATTAAAAGAGTTGGGTCAAGAAGTTGATGTTAAAAAATCTAATTTTGCTACATCAATAAAAAAATTAATTAATTTAGGCAATCATTATCTGTTGCAAAACATTAATTATATTCACGGTAATTTATATGTTAACAATACACAAAATCAGCCTCAAGATAGTAATAATACACAAAATAAGGTTAAATTAGCTTATCGCGATTTAACCTTGGCACCTAAAGTAATCAAATTTTCTAGAAGTTCAGGTAACGGTACAACTCAGCCTTAATTTTCATCATCAGTTAAAGATTCTAACTCATCAGAAATTAAATTTTGCCAATCCTCATCACAGTGAGAATGTAAATGAATTGAGGCTACTAATAACTCTGATAAAATTTGACCTTTTTGGCGATCGCTTAACTCAGAAAGTTGTAATTGATTAATCAAAGAAAGAACATTTTGACATTCTTCCTGTAATTCTATAATCAATTGATTTAAAGTGGAATTTTGAGTGCTAATTTTTTTAGTAATTAATTGCATTAGTTTTTCCCTAACCTTTTTAATGCTTGTTGAATACCTTTTTCAAAGGCTTTAATTTCCTTTTGCCAATGGTTAATCAATCCTTGATCTGGAAACTCCTTATTTAATTCTAATCTGATTTTTTCTTGATGTTCAGCAATCCGAGCCTCCAAAGATAATATTGCTTTTTTAAAATGACTTTTTCCCATAAATTATAATCTTGATCGATCAAGGTGAGTCAATAAAAGACCCACCTCAATAATTTTACTACTATACTACAGCCTCCTCTAACTTCGGCATCTGCTCCACAGGAATCACACGACCGAAATCCTCGAAACCTTCAATCTCATTGAAGTTCAGGTAACGGTACAAGTCAGCCTTGAATGGATCGACTTTCTGGGCGACAATATCTAAATACTCCTCAACAGTGGGGATTTTACCGAGAAGAGCGCAGACTGCTGCCAACTCTGCCGAGCCTAAATACACCCTCGCACCTTTACCCATACGGTTGTTAAAATTACGGGTAGAAGTCGAGAAAACCGTGGCATTATCTTCTACGCGGGCTTGATTTCCCATGCACAAAGAACATCCCGGCATCTCCGTTCTTGCACCGGAAGCGGCAAAAATACCGTACATTCCTTCATCCCGTAACTGTTGTTCATCCATGCGGGTTGGGGGACAGATCCACAGGCGACCTTTTACCGTTCCTGCACCTTCCAAAATTTTCGCGGCAGCCCGATAATGGCCGATATTGGTCATACAAGAACCGATGAATACCTCATCAATGGTATCCCCGGAACATTCGCTCATTAACTTGACATTATCCGGGTCATTGGGAGCCGCAACAATCGGTTGTTTGATCTCGCTTAAATTCACCTCGATGCGATCGGTATATTCGGCATCTTCATCGGCTGACATTAACTCCGGGTTTGCCAACCATTGCTCCATTTTGGCAATGCGACGAGTGAGAGTAACGGCATCCTCATAGCCCCTAGCGATCATGTTTTTCATCAGCACAATATTAGAGCGCAGATATTCCGCCACCGTTTCTGTACTGAGCTTAATCGTAGAGCCAGCGCAAGAACGCTCTGCCGTAGCATCCGTTAGCTCAAACGCCTGCTCCAACTTCAAGTCTGGTAAGCCCTCCATCTCCATAATGCGCCCATTAAACACATTGATCTTGTTCTCTTTGGCAACAGTCAGCTTACCCTGTTGCATCGCTACCCAGGGAATGGCATTGACGATATCGCGCAGGGTAACCCCCGGTTGCAACTCTCCCGTAAACTTGACTAACACCGACTCTGGCATATCCAAGGGCATTACCCCCAGGGCTGCCGCAAACGCCACCAACCCGGAACCGGCGGGGAAAGAAATCCCCAGAGGGAACCGGGTGTGGGAGTCGCCCCCCGTGCCTACGGTGTCCGGTAAGAGCATCCGGTTCAGCCAGGAATGGATGATGCCATCTCCCGGACGCAGAGCAACCCCGGCACGGGTGGAGAAGAAGTCGGGTAAGTCCTTGTGGGTTTTGATGTCTACGGGTTTGGGATAGGCAGCCGTATGACAGAAGGTTTGCAAGGTTAAATCGGCGTTGAATCCCAAACAGGCGAGTTCTTTCAGCTCATCCCTGGTCATCGGTCCCGTGGTATCCTGAGAGCCAACTGTCGTCATGATCGGTTCGCAGGAGGTTCCCGGACGCACGCCCGGCAGTCCGCAGGCTTTCCCGACCATTTTCTGTGCCAGGGTGAAGCCTTTCCCGGTATCGGTGGGCACACTGGGACGAGTAAACAGGGGGCTGGTTTCGTAACCCAGGGCTTCACGGGTTTTGTCGGTTAAACTGCGTCCGATGAGCAGGGGAATACGTCCACCTGCGCGCACTTCATCAAGGATGGTTTCGGGTTTCAGAGAAAATGTGGAAATGACTTCTCCGGCTGGGTTGGTAATTTCTCCTTTATAGGGATAGATGGTGATGATATCGCCAGTGTTCAGTTGGCTGACATCGCATTCGATGGGCAGTGCGCCAGAGTCTTCAGCAGTATTGAAGAAGATAGGAGCAATTTTACCACCGAGGATGTATCCTCCAGCACGCTTGTTGGGCACAAAGGGAATATCGTCGCCAATGTGCCAGAGAACGGAGTTAATGGCAGACTTGCGGGAGGAACCGGTTCCTACAACATCCCCCACATAGGCGACGGGATGGCCGTTTTCTTTCAGTTTGGCAATGGTTTGCAACCCTTCCGGCATCCGCGACTCTAGCATGGCGAGGGCATGGAGGGGGATGTCTGGGCGGGTGGTGGCGTGGGGTGCGGGGGAGAGATCGTCGGTGTTGGTTTCGCCGGGCACTTTGAAGACGGTGACAGTAATGGCTTCGGGGAGTTTGGGACGGCGAATAAACCAGACGGCATTTGCCCAAGCGTCGATGACTTGTTTGGCGTAGGGGTTGACTTCTGAGAGTTCTAGGACTTCGTTAAAGGCATCGAAGACGAGGGTGCTTTTGCTTAGAGCCGCCGCCGCTTCACTGGCCATGCCGTTATCATTGCTTTTGAGGATATCAACCAGGCTCTGCACATTATATCCGCCCACCATGGTTCCTAGCAGGTCGATCGCCCCCTGATGGGAAATCAACGGACACTCAATCTCGCCCTTGGCAACAGCCGTGAGAAATCCCGCTTTCACGTAAGCTGCCTCATCTACTCCAGGCGGAGTGCGATCGCGCAATAACATCAGTAGCTCTTCTTTGAGTTCCTCGGGCGGCTGTTTCAACATCTCGCACAGCTCAAAGGTTTGAGCGGCATCCAAAGGTAGGGGAGGGATACCGAGGGCTGCCCTCTCTTGGGCACGTTGACGATAGTCATCTAGAAACATATAGGTCGCTCTCCTGATTCGTTTCTCTAATTATGAAGGAGTTTCCCAGTGTAGCGTCTCCTGGACTTTGGAAAACGTATCCTCCGATCCTAAAGGCTTTAAGCTGTAATCCACAGAAGAGAGAGTCGCTCTCTAATACGACTTAGAGCTAAATCGTACATAATCGGTGATTGTGGCACAATAAGAGAGTCAAGCCGCCCTTCTAGGGTGGGGTTTCAAACCCAATGTTCCCGATGAGCTTTTTATCCAAAATTTGGGGAATAGTGGTCTCGTCAGCAATGGGTCGCATTATTGCCCTTAGCCTATTGTATGGACTCACTCCACAGGCAATAACTCGCGCCCAAACTGCAATATTTGACCCGACTCCCCAAGTTACTATTATTGACAATGGCCGTAACTATAGCTTTGAAGCCGGGCAAGGCATCTATCGCGTGCGTTATAACTACACCGGTCAAAACTGGACTCATGCCGATGTTGCTCCCATTCGCATCAACACTAACCGTCCGATCGCCATTTTACCTATTCAGTACACCAGGAACTCCATGCAACCGGGAGCTAAAGTTGATGACTACCATGTAGGACTCTATTGGAATACGGTTACGGCTAATCAACTCTATCAACGCTTAAATGCCCTCGGATTTTATGTCTTGGTTCCCACTATTCAAATGTATGGCGAAAATCTCGACGGGTTTCAAGCCTTAGAACATTTTATTGCGGGTGTACATAAAGGGAATCGCAATGTACAGACTATGGTTTTAACCGCCGATGCCCATGTTGTCAGTGAAGCCAATCCCTTTCCAGGGGCACAAATGCTCGTTACGGGGTTGCATCAGCGCGATCGCCTATGGGAAAATCGGATTCAAGCTAAACTGCAACCCTTCTATCAACAGCAGGGTTTACGCAACATCGGACCCAGAGTTCGCGGTGGAAAAAGCGATCGCGAAGGTCACTCCCTCGCTTGGCATCCCTTAATTGAACGCGCAGCCGAATATAATCCCCATGTCGCTATTCTAGAAGTTGCCCAAGCCAGGGAAATTATTGCTAAAGCGAGATCCTGGGAAGCCGCTACCCAATGGGCGACTCCCGTATTTGACGCAGTAGCCGTAGCTATGGCAGAACAGGCTTGTGTAAACGGCGCAGTACTCCCACAAGTTTGTGAAGATACAACAAATTAACCATTCCCTATTCCCTAAATTATGCGATCGCAGTGGCAAAACCTCCTAGAAAACCTCGGTATTTGGGACGGTTCTTTTACCCAACTCTCCCCCCTAGGCATCGTAGAAAAAGATACCCCCACCGTCGTTACTTTTGAAGGTAGAGATAACAACCAAACTGTTTATCAGACCGTACAACGTTTTCCCCCAGGAGAAACCCCGCCCCCAATTCTAGAACTTGAATACAAATCTCTCCATCGCAACCTTCTCTTCTTTGACAATGGGCACTTTTCCCAAGGCAGCGCCCACTATAACCCAGTAGGTACTTTTGGGGGTGAATTTGGCTTCATTCACGAACAGCGCCGTTTACGATTTGTTATCCTTTATCAAAAAGGCTACCTGGATCGAATTACCCTAATTCGGGAAAAACTCCGAGACACAACCGTTCCCGAACGTCCCCTTTTAACGATCGATCAACTCTTAGGAACTTGGGAAGGAGAAGCGATCGCTCTCTATCCTGACTTACGTCCCCCAAACTATACTCGAAGTACCCTATCTATTTCACGAGAGGGTAATCAAATTACTCAAACGCTCAAGAGCGGCGATATTTCCCTGAACTCAACCACCACCTTAGACGGTTCAAGACTAGAATTTACTGGAGGATCTCAACCGGTACAAGTCCTCTTACTCCCCGATGGCGGTTCAACAACCACCCCAATTAAGGTGGAATCTGGAAAACCCTTCTTTTTAGAGGTGGGATGGTTAATTTCTCCTACTGAGCGCCTACGGTTAATTCGCAGTTACGATGCTCAGGGGGCATGGCAGCGTTTAAGTTTGGTGAGGGAAAGGAAAACGTGAGTGGGGAATGGGGAATGGGCAAGCGCTGTATTATTGGAGTCGGTAGGGAACCTCTAAACCATGGTCAATCATGGTTTGCGTGTTTCCCATAACTTCTACAGTCGGCCCATCTGCAATGATGTTACCCGAGTCGAGGAGGAGCGTGCGAGAGGTGACTTCTAGGATTAAATCGAGGTCATGGGAGGAAATGAGGAGGGTTTCTCGGGACGCTTGGAGGAAGTTGATTAACCGTCGCCGCGATCGCAAATCGAGATTAGCACTGGGTTCATCATAAATGATCGCTTGGGGATGCATGGATAATACAGAGGCAATCGCCACCATACGCTTTTGCCCCCCTGATAGATGATGGGGAGGGCGATCGGCTAATTCGGTCACTCCAGTTAAGCTCAAGGCTTCTTCAGTACAGGCTTTCACGCGATCGGGAGACAGACCCATATTTTCTGGACCAAAGGCCACATCATCCCAGACAGAAGCCGAAAAGAGCTGATCGTTGGGATTTTGAAAGACTAAACCAATTTCTGGCCGAAACTGTCCCACCTCAACAGGTTTATCCCAGAGTTGAATCTCTCCGCTCGTTGGGGATAAGACTCCACACAAACAAAAAAATAGCGTAGTTTTTCCGGCTCCATTGGGGCCAATTAACCCTACCCGTTCCCCTTCTCGAATGGTGAAATTGAGGTTTTGCAGGACTGTAGGTTGGTCAGGATAAGAAAAATTCAGATTAGAAACGGCGATCGCCAGCGCTTCATCAACACTCATCCGTTCTACTTCCTCAACTTAAGATTGGCGCTCTGCCAACCAAGACATTAAATCCTCAACTGCCGTAAAATCAAGCAGCGCTTCCCCTAAATCTTCCAACACTTCCACAGACAAAGACTGAATCTGCGCTTGCAATTCTGGAGAGAGTTCCCCCACTCGTCGTGTCAAGAGACGAGTAACTAAAGAAATTTCCCGTTGTAAACCTCGCTGAATTCCTCGCTGAATTCCTTCTAGCAAACCTTCTTCGTGAATTTCCTGATAAATCACTGACTCGCGCATCATCTCTTTCCTCAATAGTTGTCTGATTAACTTTTTCTCAAATCTCAAACCTGCCAGCACTTGACTACAAGTTAGGACATCTGCTTGTTGTTTGCTCTCCTCAATTGTAGCAACACGATTAGCCACTTGCTGTAGCAACTGGCGCGGTTCGCTGGTTTTCGATAAGGTGGCCAAGGGCAATAAACCGGGAGACGATAGAAGTAAATTGGGGTCTTGTTCCCAGAGTCGAATTACCTGATAAGGATGTTGGGTTTCTCCATCTTGGTACTTGGAGCCTAAAACTTGTTCGGAAACCATTTCTCGTAAGAAAATTACCACTTGATGCACGGAGCCACCATATTGCCGTTTGAGTCTCACATAGTAGTCGAGCATCCTAAACGGTAGGGGAGGTTTGGAGTAGGGACGGGTTTCAAACTCGATGTGCAGAATTTGATTACCCGCTTTTAAGAAGGTTACAGAATCAGCACGAATGGGTTCTTGTATCAGTTCAGTTTTGAGGACTTCAATGGGGGTGGGTTGCGCTAGGGGAAGCAACCATTGGATAAAGGACTCTGGGAATTTTTCAGCGAGGTATTTGCAAGCGTTGTCGTAGGCCAAGGGAGTTAAACAATAGCATCTTAACTTAAGTTTACAAGATTTTCGCAAAATAAATCACTTTTTGCTACTTTTTAATCCTTTTTATCACTGACACTGTGGCCTTCAGTTGGTAAACTGACCTATGGTCAAATCATCTAAGACAAATGGAAGATGTTAGTTTAACTCCAGATCAGATTAAACTGGTTCAAGAGGAACTGAAAAAGCGAATCGATAATCGCCAGTTTCGGGTTTCGATTGTGGGTCAAACTGGAGTTGGCAAGTCCTCTCTACTCAATGCGTTATTTGGTACTAATCTGAAGACCGATCCAGTGAAGCCCTGCACGAAAGAGATAGAAGAGATACCCGTCCAAATTAAGGAAGGAGGTACACTGTATTTTTACGATCTTCCGGGAATCGGAGAGTCAGAGGAAGCAGATGAAGGCTATTTAAAACAGTATAGAGAACACTTGCAATCTTCTGATGTTATCCTATGGGCAATTCATGCTGACAATCGCTCTGTGGTTTTTGATCAACAGTCATTGAAAAAGATCATGGAGGGGTATACTCTAGAACAGAAGGCTGTCTTAATGAGTAAACTGACCTTCATTTTGACCAAAGCGGATGTTCTGCATCCTCCTTCGTGGATCGCTGCAAAAATCGGTAATTTTGTCAAGTTTTTACCTCCTCCACAAACAAAAGAAACACTGGAACAAAAATCTTTATTTTATCAAAAGACTTTTATTGAGCCTTATGGAAACTTAATTGTATCAAAAACATATAATGATTGTGACTTTGATATTCCAGAAGAAAATTTTGAATGCGACAAAATCTCAAGACTGATTTACTATAAAGGTTATATGAATGATGAAAAACTAAGTACATATCAAAAAAAATATTCTCAATACCAAGATCTATTCGATCGTTTGTATGATAATTACAGAGTCATTCCATGTTCAGCAATCTTGAGGTATAATCTCAACAAATTGATGTTGGTTATCCTAAACAAGCTTGGAGACGAAGCAACCCTTCAATTTCGCCATATTGTTTCTGGTGATGCTCTAGATCGAGTTCCTTTTGAAAAAACTGAAAATCTTTGCAATTTATTAGTATATGACCCAGGAAATAAAAAGACCCTTTTTGAATTTCGTCGTTGGTTGAATACTCAAAAATATTGAAGTTATGGATACAAAAAAACGTAAATTAAGGTGATAGCTATGAGTTTAGACATGGATTTTATTGAAATGAGTTTAGGTGAACAAAACAAAATGAACATGGCTCTTGAAGAAGGACTAGAGGAATTAATAGATGCAGCAATCATTCATTGTGTAATAAAAGGTATTGATTGGCTAGTTGACAATACTGGAATCGATCCTGATATAGGAAATTTTATCAAAAAAAGTACAAGCTTTCTTGGTCGTTTGGCTAAAGAGATTTTCTGTGCTGTTTAAAAAATACTGTTGATTTAGTTCGGGAGAGTTTATGTCTATTGATTTAGAAAATCGTAGCTACACTCTGATTATCGATAAGAGTGGTACTATGGCAAAAAAAGATTGTGAAGCTGGTAAAAGTCGTTGGGAAGTCATGCAAGAAACAACCTTAGCTATAGCCAGCAAGTGTGAACAATTGAATTCGGATGGTGTTACTATATATACCTTCTCATCTAAATTTAGGCGTTATGACCATGTAACCTCTGAAAAAGTAGAAGAAATCTTCAGGGAAAATGAGCCTGTTGGTAGAACCGAAATGGCTCAGGTGCTACAAGATGCTCTAAATAACTATTTTCAACGTAAAGAACAAGGTCAAGCAAAGTTGGGTGGTGAAACATTTCTTGTCGTTACTGATGGGCAACCCGATCATCCGAAAGCAGTTATTGATGCTATTATCACTGCGACCCAGAAAATTGAGAGAGATGATGAATTAGCATTGTCGTTTATCCAAATTGGACATGATGCTGAAGCCACAACATTCTTGAAAACGTTGGATGATGACCTGCAAAGTGCAGGAGCAAGATTTGATATTGTGGACACGATTACAATTAATGAGATCGAAGAAGAAGGAATTGCTCTCAAAGAAGTTTTAATTAGAGCGATGACTAATTAGTACGTTGTTATCTAGTTTTATTCTTGAGTCAAAAGCTCTAGGAATTCTCGCACAACCCGATCGCCATCTTCGTTGCATTGGTTATAGTCGCAGCAATGGATCAGGGAGATGCCATGGGGTTCAAATGGGTTGTCTGTCTCTCCCGTTTTTGCTATCCGATCGGGAGAGACGACTTCCAGAATGCCCCATTTGCCTTGGTGGAACACAAGGAAGTGCGCGTCTTTGTTTTCTCTCCCGTCTGATGTGGTGAGGCGTGCTTTGGCATTGGGGAAGAAGAGAACATTGGCGCGATCTAGGGCTTCGGCTATTTTGAGTTGAGCTTCGCAATCAAAATGCCAACCGTTCCAGAGATATTTGGGAGCTTCTGGATAAGAGTTGGTTTCAGGTGGATTTTCTGGCAGTAGTTCTGATTCTAAAGTTTTAGCGTGTAAGACAGCTTCACTGCTGAGGTTAGCTAAATTTAAGGTAGCTCCACTGAGATTTGCGCCATTGAGGTTAACTTCGATTTCCTGGGTGCGATGCAAAATGATGGAATTTCGGCGCAAGTATCGCTTAAAGACTGCCTGTAGGTTACCTTTCTTCACCTTTTCGTCGAGAACCCCTGAGAGTTGTTTCCAGAGTTTAGCGGCGACGGATTTGATATACTCATCATCGTAATTGGAAGCTTCAGCGATTTGCGGATAGGAACATCTTCCTTGCCAACATTGCCGAAAGATGAACTGCTGGACATCGTTGAGTCCTTCTCCATCTAGAAGAGTTTCGGCGATAATGCTACGCATCGCTAACGCGATCGCCAGCGCTTCGTCAACAGTCATCAGTTCCACTTCCTCAACATTAAGATAGTCGCTCCCCAAGCCAAGACACCAAATCCTCAACTCCCGTAAAATCGAGCAGCGCTTCCCCCAAATCTTCCAGAGTGTCCACTGACAAAGACTGAATCTGGACTTCTAGTTCTGGAGCAAGTTCCCCCACTCGTCGTGTTAATTGGCGCATGACAAAAGAGACCGCTTCTCTTTTCTGTCCTTGCTGAATTCCTTGCTGAATTCCTTCTAGAAGACCTTCTTCATGAATTTCCTGATAAATCACGGACTCGCGCATCGTCTCTTTCCTCAATAATTGTCTAATTAACTTTTTGTCAAATCTCAAACCTGCCAGCACTTGACTACAAGCGAGGACATCTGCTTGTTGTTTAGTCTCCTCGATTGTAGCAACCTGATTAGCCACTTGCTGTAGTAACTGGCGTGGTTCGTTGGTTTTCGATAAGGTAGCTAAGGGCAGTAAACCGGTGGAAGAGAGGAGAAAATTGGGGTCTTGTTCCCAGAGTCTAATCACTTGGTAGGGATGTCGAGTTGCTCCGTCCTCATACTTGGAGAGCAAAACTTGTTCTGACACTATTTCTCTCAAGAAAATTACCACTTGATGCACGGAGCCACCATATTGCCGTTTGAGTCTCACATAGTAGTCAAGCATCCGGAAGGGTAGGGGAGGTTCGGAGTAGGGACGGGTTTCAAACTCGATGTGCAGAATTTGATTACCCGCTTTTAAGAACGTCAGGGAGTCTGCACGGATGGGTTCTTGTATCAGTTCGGTTTTGAGGACTTCAACGGGGGTGGGTGGCCCTAGGGGAAGCAACCATTGGATGAAGGACTCTGGAAATTTTTCGGCAAGGTATTTGCAAGCGTTGTCGTAGGCCAAGGCATTCAGGGTAATCGGAAGGGTATTGTCTATGTTAGGGGAAATTTGGGCGATCGCTACCCAGCATGATCGCCCAACCAAGACACTAAATCCTCAACGCCAGTAAAATCTAGCAGCGCTTCCCCCAAATCTTCCAACGTTTCCACAGACAAAGACTGAATCTGCGCTTCCAATTCCGGAGAGAGTTCCCCCACTCGTCGCGTCAAGAGACGAGTAACTAAAGAAATTTCCCGTTGTAAACCTCGCTGAATGCCTTGCTGAATGCCTCGCTGAATGCCTTCGAGCAGACCTTCTTCGTGAATTTCCTGATAAATCACTGACTCGCGCATCGTCTCTTTCCTCAATATTCGAGATGGAGAATTGTCCAACTGCCGCAAACTCGCCACTCGCCATCTTGTTCCTCACCTTAAGAGGGTGGGCACTGCCCACCCTAACAATTGCCTGACTTCTGCAAGCCATCTATTCACCCGTGGTTGCTAAAACGCGATCGGCAATTTTATCCGGGACTTCTTGTAAGTGATCGTACTTCCAATCAAAGAAACCGACCCCCATGGTCAAAGAGCGCAACTCAATAATAAAGTTTTGCATTTCAGCTTGGGGAAGATACGCAGAAGTTTGATCCCATCCTTTCCAAGAGTCGAAGGGTTCATAACCGAGAATTTGACCGCGACGACCACTGAGCAGTTGCAAGACTTTGGAGGTAAATTCCGTGGGTGCAGAAATGGTAATAGCGGCGATCGGTTCGAGTAAGGTGGGTTTACCTTGACTCATCCCTGTGTTCATCGCTAACCGAGCCGCTTGTTTAAACGCTTGTTCGGAACTGTCTACACTATGGTAACTCCCATTGGTGAGAGTAACCCCCACATCAACCACAGGGAAGCCTAGAGGCCCTTGGCTCAGATATTCCCGTACTCCGGTTTCTACACCAGGAATATATTGTTTAGGCACGACTCCACCAACGATGGTGTCATTAAAGGCAAAGCCTTCTCCCCTCTCCAAGGGGCGGATATTTAAGTAGACATCGCCAAATTGACCGTGACCGCCACTTTGATGTTTATAGCGTCCGTGAACGCTCTCAACTGTTTTACGGATGGTTTCTTTGTAGGCAACCCTGGGTAAATGGGTGGCCATGGGGATGTTGTATTTACGGTTGAGTCGCTCTAGGCTGACTTTGAGATGAATTTCCCCTTGTCCCCAGAGGATAACTTCATGGGTGTCTCCGTGTTGTTCCCAATAGAGGGAAGTGTCTTCTTCTAGGAGTTTGTTGAGAGCCGGGGTAAGTTTGACTTCGTCTTTGCGGTTTTGGGGGGCGATCGCCATGGCATAAACCGGTTGGACTCTATCCGCTTTGGGTAGTCCTTCGACCTTTTTCGTTGGCGATAGGGTATCTCCTGTGTACACCCCATCCATCCGTGCTAGGGCTACAATTTCTCCAATTCCGGCTTTGGAGACTGAGTTTTGTTGTTGTCCGAATAGGCGATAAATTCCACCAGGGCGGACTCCATTGAGGACTAGACCTTCCGTAATTTCTCCTTGCCAAACGCGGATCAGAGACATTTTTCCGCCTTGGGGAGTGTAAAAGGTTTTTAAGACCTGGGCAATGGGGGTATCGCTGTCTAGATCGACTCCACGCCGCTTTGAAGTGACATCTGGGGAGGGCGCTTCTCGTTTCAGAGCATCCAGGAGCGGACGCACACCATAGCCTTCGGAAGCCACACCGAGGAATACGGGCACGATTAAATCGGCTCCTAATTCCATTTTCAGGTCTTTGACGATTTCTTCCTGGGAAGGCTCGATGTCTTCGAGCAGTTCTTCGAGCAGGCGATCGTCAAAGTCAGCTAAGGTTTCGAGCATCTGGGTTCTCGCCTGAGTTTCAGCATCTTTGAGGGACTCTGGAAGGGGAACCGGATCGGCAGGGGCATCGGGGTGGTAGTGGTAGGCTTGTTCGCTGACTAGGTCGATATAACCGATGATTTTGTCTTGAGCGGCGATCGGGAATTGATGGGGAATGATCGGGCGTGAAGATACAGATTGTAGAGCGGTAAGCAGAGCGGAAAAACTGGTTAGGCAGCGTTCTTCGTCAGTGCAGACGCGATCCATTTTATTGATGAAGACGAGATGGGGAATTTCCCAGTCGTCTAGGAATTTGAACAGAGGAGCCAGGGTGAGGATGCGATCGGGTTCGGGTTCGCAGACAATAATGGCTGCACCTACGCCCACAAGAGCGTTGTAGGTTTCTTGGGCAAATTCGATGGAACCGGGACAGTCGAGGAATGTGAAATGAATGTCTTGATAGTCTGTGGAGGCAACATTAATTTCAACACTCATTTGTTGCGATCGCGCTTCGGGCGATCCATCTCCAATACTGGTTCCGTCCTTTGTCGAGCCTTTGCGCGATAGTGCGCCGCTGACATATTCTAAACTTTCGAGCAGCGTGGTTTTACCACTCATGTAAGGGCCAACAATGGCCACATTACGGCTGCTCAATACTCCTGTTTCTTTCATAATATTCTCCTCAATTCTTAAGGTAAAGGAGGGTATGATGGGCATTTTTTATCCTTTATTGCAGGTATGCACCATCACTTCGTTATTTTTTGAGGTTACCTCTTCTGCATCAAGATTGAACAACTCGCAATCTCTTTTAAAGCAATTGGGGTACTTTTTTGAACTAAAGTGAATGAGTATTAGTTTTGATGAATTTTTGTCAACTTTCTTGTCGTGCTTCACCCTACGGAGATTAGTGGATATCTCCCCATCCCCGTATCCTGACAAGTGAATGATTTTCATGATTGTGCATCCATAGACCCTCAGAGCGCCCTAAATTTTATAGAGTCATCTCATTCTCCGTGTCCCCGTGTCCCCGTTTCTCCGTGTCTTCCTGACTCGAATCTTAAAATCATTCCCTTGAAAGATCCCCGTATCCCCCTATCCCCCGATTCCCCTATCATGGGTAAAGAGTGATCACCTTTGAGATATTAGAAACATGGGAAGCGAAACGATCGTATTATTATCGCGGCGTGAAATCGACAAAATGCGGAAAGCAGGAATCTTAGCCAGTCAGTTACTGGATCACTTAGCACCCATGGTGCAACCGGGAGTCAGTACCTTAGAGTTAAATGATGAAGCCGAGCGCTGGACTCGTGAAAATGGAGCCATTAGTGCGCCCTTGGGATATAACGGATTCCCCAAATCCATTTGTACCAGTGTAAATGAGGTGATTTGTCACGGTATCCCCAATGCTAAACAAAAACTCAAGGATGGCGACATTATCAATATCGATGTGACTCCGATTCTCGATGGCTATTATGGCGATACATCGCGGACATTTTTTGTGGGAACACCCTCTCCAGTTGCCAAAAAGTTAGTAGAAGTGACCTATGAATGTATGATGCGCGGGATTGCGGCGGTCAAACCAGGGGGGAGAATTGGAGATATTGGCGCAGCGATTCAAGAGTATGCAGAAGCCCATGGGTTTTCTGTCGTGCGCGATTTTGTCGGTCATGGGATTAATCGTGAATTTCATACGGCTCCCCAGGTTCCCCATTATGGGGTAAAGGGCAAGGGCAAACGCTTGCGTAAAGGTATGGTATTTACGATTGAGCCGATGATTAATGAAGGAACTTATGAAGCGCAGGTTTTAGATGATAATTGGACAGCCATCACGAAAGATGGCAAGCTCTCTGCCCAGTTTGAACATACGATCGCCGTTACCGACAGTGGAGTAGAAATCCTTACTTTACCGGAATCTAAAGACGAGTATAAAAGTGCTTAGGACGCTGGAGTAATCCCCATCTGTTCAGTCTGGGGATTCTTTGAGTCCGGTCATGGAGAATGTAGCGGAAACAGTCGAGTTGGGTACATTGCGAGTTATTCTCAATAAGCTTGTTTTTTTGCAAATCAGTAATTCTCGCCTTATAATTATGAATAACATCACTGTTATTGAGAATTTTTATGTCTCTCTATACTCCCACTTCCCTCAAAGCCGAACTCAATTCCAAAGGTTGGCGCTTAACTCCACAACGGGAAACGATTTTGCATGTTTTTCAGAATCTTCCTAGGGGAAACCATCTGAGCGCCGAAGAACTCCACGATCTCCTCAAACAGAGGGGTGAGAGGATTAGCCTATCGACTATTTACCGCACGGTGAAACTGATGGCTAGAATGGGGATTATTCGTGAACTAGAACTTGCTGAAGGTCACAAACATTACGAGTTAAATCATCCCTATCCCCATCACCATCATCACATTGTCTGCGTTCAGTGCAACCAAACCCTAGAATTTAAGAATGATACGATTCTCAAGCAAAGCTTAAAACAAGCCTCGAAAACCGGTGTACAGATGATTGATTGTCAACTCACCATTCATGCCATCTGTCCAGAAGCAATCCGTAAAGGCTGGCCAGCCATGTTACCCAGTAGTTGGTCTTGTTCGAGGGCGATCGCCTCTAGTAATAATAGTTTAGAAGAGAGCCTAGAACAGTTGCATCAAGACGATCGAGAGTCTGAGTAAAACCAAATCTCATGTGTAATCAACTGCCCCCCGAATTTTGGCACGGCATTCAACAATTTAATCAACAAGAGTTTTATGCTTGTCACGATACCCTAGAAGCCATTTGGCTAGAAGCCTCTGAACCCGAACGCACGCTCTATCAAGGGATTTTGCAAATTGCTGTCGGTATTTATCATCTCAGTCATCAAAATTTGCGGGGGGCGATGATTTTACTTGGTGAAGGTATTAGCCGCTTAAGTCGCTATCAACCAGAATACGCCGGATTAGATATTCACCAACTGCTCCTGCAAAGCAAAACGTTACTCACTCAACTACAAGAAGACAGTCTTAATCAGACGGATCAGCTAGATATTACTCAGTATTTTCAACTATTTCCCAAAATCGAGTTCAGCGATCGCACTTCTTAAACTTGACCCAGAAACCATCATTCCCCCTTTTTTGTGGAAAGTGACAGAAGAGGGGGAATCCTGTCCTACTGACTTGCAACAAATCTCAAATACTGCGAGATACTAAATAGCTATTCTCTAAATTAAAGTTATTATGAGTCTATTTAATTAAGAAATACTCTTAATTAAGATTTGCTTGCCCTCTCAGCCCTTGAAATCTCGTAACGATCGATCGCACTGTAAACCCTATAAAATGGACTATTTAGCGATTTTTTCCAGAGAATGTAACGATATGTGAATTTTATTCCAGAAAATTGCCTCTATCCCTATAATTCAATTTAGTGAAAATTATTCTCATCTGAGTAATTCTCTTTCCCTTAGTATTCTTGCATGAATAGAGGGTATCGAGTTCTCATTTGCGCTGTTGTTTGGATACTTGAGGAATGCAAATGGCCGTATCAATCTTCTGGAAGCCAGCCTTCCAAGCCTTGGGCTGGTCTCCAGGCGACAATCCTCAATCTGGGGCCCCCTTACTCGAAGGCAATGCTCGATTTATCGACTTTTCCGGGCGATTATTAGGAGCGCATGTTGCCCATGCGGGTCTAATCGTTCTCTGGGCAGGAGCAATGACTCTGTTTGAGCTGTCCCAGTTTGATCCCTCGCAACCGATGTTCGAGCAAAACCTGATCTTGCTGCCTCATCTAGCCACCCTCGGTTGGGGGATAGGAGATGGAGGACAAATCGTGGATCTCTATCCCTACTACCTGATTGGGATGCTGCACCTGATTAGCTCTGCTGTCCTGGGAGCGGGTGGAATTTACCACGCCGTTCTCGGGCCGGACACTTTGGATATCAAAGGATTTGGCTATGACTGGAAAGATGGCAACAAAATGACCACGATTCTCGGCATTCATCTCCTATTACTAGGAATGGGAGCGGCACTACTGGTGATGAAAGCCACTCGCTTTGGGGGCATCTACGATCCCCTAATTGAGCAAGTCCGCTTGGTGCAACCCAATCTCGATCCTGGACAAATCTTTGGTTATCTCGTGGGGATTAGTCCCGATGGCTGGACGATGACCGGAATGGCCAGCGTGAATAGCTTGGAAGATGTGATCGGAGGTCATGTCTGGGTCAGCATACTCTGCATTAGTGGGGGGATTTTTCACCTGGTTTCTAAACCCCTCGATTGGGCCAAGCAAAGGCTGGTGTGGTCAGCAGAAGCCTATTTATCTTACAGCTTAGGAGCGTTGGCGATCGCCGGTTTCAGCGTCGCTTGCTTTGTCACCGTCAACGACATTGCCTATCCCAGTGCCTTTTACGGCCCCGTTGGTGAATCCGGAATCCGAGCCGTCCTCTCAAGCGTCCATGCCGCCCTTGGATTTATCGCCCTGGTTGGTCATATCTGGCACGCCTATCGGGCCCGCATAGCAGAAAAAGGAGTACGGTTTAACACGTTCTTTGACTTCGTAGCCAAAGATGTCACCTTAATCGTACCTACAGGCTTACAAATACAACAATCTGAATAAGAGGAGTGTATCTTATGGCAGTTGCCACTGACACCATGCAAGCCATTCCCTGGCGAGCCGGGAATGCTCGTCTGGTCAACCTTTCTGGAAAACTATTGGGCGCTCATGTGGCCCACGCTGGACTGATTGTACTCTGGGCAGGGTCAATTACCCTCTTTGAAGTATCTGGGTATAAACCCGATCAATCTCTGTACGAACAAGGATTGATTGTTCTGCCCAACCTAGCGCGATTGGGTTGGGGAGTCGGAGAAGGAGGTCAAATCATTGATACCTATCCCTACTTCGTCATCGGGGTTTTGCATCTCATCAGCTCTGCGTTCCTGGGAGCTGGCGGAATATTCCACGCCCTCAAAGGGCCGAACACTCTGGAACAAAACTTTCCCTTCTTCGGCTATCGCTGGGATGATGCCAACAAAATGACTACGATTCTTGGTATTCATCTGGTCTTACTCGGTATAGGCGCGTTTCTCCTTGTGGCCAAAGCCATAATTTTAGGAGGAATTTATGACCCTGTAGTACAAAATGTGCGCGTCGTCAGCAATCCTACCTTAGACCCCTCCGTGATTTTTGGTTATTTCTTTGGCACTCAAGGAAAATACTGGCTAGCCAGTGTGGACAACCTAGAAGATGTCATCGGTGGACATATTTGGATCGGTGCAATCTGCATTTTTGGTGGAATTTGGCACATCCAAACAACTCCCTTCTCTTGGGCCAAAAACCTCTTTGTTTGGTCAGGTGAGGGCTATCTTTCGTATAGCATCGGTGCGGTTAGCCTAATGGCCTTTATCGCCACCTTGTTTGTCTCTGTTAACTCCACGGTATTTCCCACAGAATTTTACGGCCCTACCTTATCGTTAACGTTCGATCGCTTCCCGGTCTTTACCAGCACGGATGGTGCATTAACGGTACGGGTTTGGCTCGCCAACGCTCACTTTTGGCTGGGCTTCTTCTTTCTACAAGGCCATCTCTTCCATGCCTTGCGAGCAGCAGGATACAGCTTTGTTGAAGGCCGTGTCATTACATCGACACGAGGGCAGGTAAGTTAATTATGACGAGTGCTAACTTAACTTCTGTAGCGTTTCCAGGAAGTTCTCCGGAAACCGACTACGTTAAAGATTCTGTTAATCCCTATTCCTGGTGGGCGGGTAACTTCCGCTTTGTCAATCTGTCGGGTAAGTTGCTGGGCGCTCATATTGCCCATGCAGGATTAATTGTCCTCTGGGCTGGGGCAATGACGTTGTTTGAACTCTCACGCCTCAATCCTGACTTGCCCATTTATAACCAAGGTCTGATCTTGCTGCCTCATCTGGCAACATTAGGGATTGGAGTGGGAGCTGAAGGACAAATTATTGATACCTTTCCCTATTTTTCCATTGGTGTGGTTCATTTAATCAGTTCTGCCATTCTGGGAGCTGGGGGAATCTATCATGCAGTCCTTGGGCCGGAAACCCTTGATGCAAAAGGGTTTGGCTATGACTGGGAAAATGGGGGCAAAATGACCAGTATTCTCGGCATTCACTTGGTGTTGCTGGGAATGGGGGCGCTGTTGCTGGTACTCAAGGCGACTGTAGTAGGAGGATTATACGATCCGGCGATCGCCGATGTTCGCTTGGTCACCGATCCCACACTCAACCCCCTAACCATTTTTGGCTATGTGGTGGGCATTACCCCCGATGGCTGGACACTGCAAGGTATGGCCGCAGTAAACACCCTAGAAGATGTGGTGGGCGGTCATGTTTGGATTGGTATCCTCTGTATTTTTGGTGGAATTTGGCATATTTATACCCAGCCCACTACTTGGGCTAAAGGGCTGTTTGTCTGGTCGGGTGAGGCTTATTTGTCTTACTCTCAAGCGGCTCTAGCTTACATGGGTTACTTCGCTGCCTACTTGGTTTGGGTGAATGAGACGGTCTATCCTTCCGTATTCTACGGGCCTGCTGAAACCTTAACGGTCGATGGCACCATCACTGTGCGAACTTGGTTAATGTTGTTTCATATCATTTTTGCCAGTCTGCTCTTAGCCGGTCATTTTTGGCATGCACTGAGGGCACGGGCGATCGCGGCTGGGTTTGTTTTCAGTAACATGAAGTTCAATCCAGAAGCCTTATTTGGGGATACTCAATTTAATCAGCCCCTATTTTCAGGGATCGTACAACCCTACGCAAACGACTTCCAACAAGGTAATCTCGCTACTCCCCTAAACAGCAGTCAGCTTAGTCTAACTTGGGTGAAAAATCTCCCCATTTATCGGAAAGGATTATCTCCCATTGCCCGAGGATTAGAAATTGGCATGGCCCACGGTTATTTACTTCTGGGCCCATTCCTGAAACTCGGGCCCTTGCGCGATACAGATTCCGCTCTTTTAGCTGGATTTGGCAGTGCCTCCGGTTTAGTACTGATTCTCAGTATTTGTCTGTTCTTATATGGATCGGCAATCTTCCAACCCGGACAAAAACCACGAGGAGTTCTACCGGACAACATCAAAGGCTACAAAGATTGGAGTTTATTCACTTCCGGCTTTCTAGTTGGGGGTTTGGGTGGCGTAATTTTTGCCAGTTTTATTTTGCTCGAAATCAGTCGAGCAGGACTGACCTAATTGCCAAAAATCCCCCTTCTTCAGGGGGATCGGTATCTCTTTTTGACAACTCAACGGACAAAAGTGTGACATGAACCTTCCCCTTTTAACTTATCCACTGTCGAGCCAAAATCAGCGAGTCAAAAACTATGAAATTCCTGGGGATGAACAACCGAGGATTTACAGCGCTGAAAACTTGCCCAAAGGAACAGAAATCGATGAAATTATTTGGGCCGGTTATCGACAGGTGTTTAATGAACAACAAATGATCGCGTTTAATCGCCAACCTGCTCTAGAATCACAATTCCGTCACGGCGAAATTACCGTGCGCGGCTTTATGCGCGGTTTGGCTCTGTCGGATTCGTTTCGGCGCTTGAATTACGACACCAATAATAATTATCGGTTTGTCGAAATGTGCATTCAACGCTTTTTAGGACGTGAAGTGTATAATCCCCAAGAAAAGCTGGCTTGGTCAATTGTTTTAGCCACCAAAGGGTTGCGCGGATTTATCGATCAGTTGCTTGATACTGAAGAATATGAAGAAAACTTCGGAGATGATATTGTCCCGTATCAACGGCGGCGGATTTTGCCCCAGCGATCGCAAGGTGACCTTCCGTTTGCACGAATGGCCCGTTATGATACCTATTATCTGAAACAACTGCGAAGGTTGGGATTATTGCGAACTTTTGGCAATGGAGTCCAAGATCGCAGTGCCGCAGTTTACCGTCGGGTGTTATTGATTGTTCCTGCCCTTGCTGTAGTAATATTGATTACAACCCTGATCTTTATCGCTGCTCCTCAATAGGATCTGAGTTCTCCAGTTGTTTTATATAGATGGTTAATTGGGAAACCTTGAAAATTCAGGGTTTCCCTTCTTTCGATTCACTAACTCTTACAACCCTTGGTGCAACAAGATTTTCGGTACGATAGGTGTTCAAAGTCCCGACAGTCAACGGCCTCTTCTGTTAATGCTTTAGACGGGTGAACGGTGCATTTGAGATAATGACAGCCTGTAAAATAAACACAATAATTGCAAGGCACAGAATGCAGCCGTTTCATCTGAGGGATGGCTTTTCGGAAGGCTGCAACCACTGCGGAGCAGAATCCAATAAATAAGGCTGACAAAGCTAGAGGACATACTGATTCTATGGCGATCGATAAGGTCTGTGCCAGAGTCGTTTGGAGCATCTATCTATTTCCTCAATCTGTAATCAATTTCGTTGTTCACCCTCATCTGTGTCGTGAGGTTTAACAAGATCATTATTGCAAATTATTCTAAATAAGTCCAGAGCAATGACCATTAAAAATCCCCCCTCTGTATGGGAGGGAGGATCGTATCGATGTTGATTCGTATTAGCGATACGTACAGTAAGTTACAGCACCTAAGGGGCTAAGGCATGACCCCGGAGCAAGCTACCAATGGTTTTCGCAGTAATCTTCATTTGGATCAAGGGATTCGCGGGAACCACAGTTTTGTACAAGTAGCTGTCAAAGGTCAGTCGTTGTACGTCTTTGTCAGAACACATTTCTACAAAGGCTTCCCGGGTAGCATCGGTACGATAGAAAACCTGTTGCAGGATATCCAGTACCTTGTAGGTCAGGCCATATTTCTTATCCCAGCGTTTGATGTAAATCTTGAGATCGTCTTCCGTGGGAATGCGTTGACCGTTGTTAGAAAATTCGACGATCGCCTCGGCACACATGCGACCAGACTTAGCAGCAAAGTAGATGCCTTCTCCAGAAGACTTGGTTACGGTTCCTGCTGCATCACCCACGAGGGCAACCCGACCGCGTACTCGATGGGGACGGGGATGTTCGGGGATGGGGTGAGCTTCCACTTTGATAATTTCTCCACCAACCAAGCGCTTGGCTGCACGAGCGCGAATTCCGGCTTGCAGTTGTTTAATTTTGGCTTGGTTAACTTTCATGGTTCCCGTTCCGACAGCCACATGGTCGTATTTGGGGAATACCCAAGCGTAGAAGTCTGGCGATACATCGTCTCCGACATACATTTCTGCCAAGTCTTCATAATAGTTCATGAGATGATCGGGAATACGGATACGCTCTTGGAAGGCGATCGCGTAGTTATAGTCTCCTGCTTTGATAGCTTTAGCGACTTTGGAGTTCGCCCCATCTGCACCGACGACGACATCAACCTGGAGAGTTTTCGCCACTCCAACCGTGCCTCCCTGAGAATGGTCGCTATAGTGCAGGGTATAGGGATCTGTGCTATTGGTGGGAATTTCCAGTCTTTGGACAGTTCCGTTAATTAAAGTAGCGCCAAGTTCGGCTGCGCGATCGCGCATGAAGCCATCTAGCACTTCTCGGCGACACATGCCAATATATTCGTCGTCCCGCTCTATATTAATATCGACTTCTCTGTTAGACGGTGAGATCATTTTCATCTTTCTCACGCGCCGGTCAATAATCTGAGGGGGTAAGTCAAATTCACTTACCATACAGAGGGGAATGGCTCCACCGCAGGGTTTCGCGTTGTCTAGCTTACGCTCAAACAGATAAGTTTCAATCCCTGCCTTTGCTAGGGTCTCAGCAGTGCTTGAACCTGCTGGCCCCGATCCTACTACAGCAACCCTTATACCCAAAGGTTTTCTCCACAATCGTTACACAACACGGATCGAATCCTACCATTTCCTGGGGATTTTCTGGGCCAGTTGGGGAGTAATGTAACTAAACTGCAACAGAGTTTAACACAATGATACGAAACAGGTGAGGACACTGATGGTTAACATAAATCCATCGCTACATTAGCGCTTTGTACTGTCATCGATCCTTGAAAGAGAAGTTGCTAAAGGCGTTCTATAGCGTTTTTAAATGAAAAGCAGACAGGGTATAGGGGCGAACAGCCGTTTGCCCCTCTTGATACGATTGGTTTGGTGAATCGACAAGATATTGCCCTCTCTTGTGAGAGAGGCACTTTCCCTCCTCAATTCTGATTAAGACAATCCCACTAACGTTTCACTCAAGTCCCATAAACGTTTTGCCTTTTCCATATCACTTCCTTCGGCTGAAAGTTCTTGCGCGAACGCTTGGCGACCTTCTTTTTGCCGGTTTCCCCAACTCCAATGAACTCCAGATTGTTGATATTCTGGCTCTGCCATTACGTCGGCAACCCGTTCTCCAGCTAATTCTTGGGAAACATAGCCACCCGTAATATTCTTTTGAAATAGGGGGAAAATTGTACGGAATAGGGGATAATGATTGCGGAATAGAGGCGTATCCGCTACACATCCGGGATAGAGCGAATTGAACACAATTTGAGTCGATTCATAATAGCGGCGATGGAGTTCGCGGGTAATAAGCATATTACAAAGTTTACTATCTTTGTAGGCTTTACCTGACTTAAATTTCTTACCATCAATCATGGAAATTGGGGCTTTAAATCCTTGTTCTAATCCTTTCATATCTCCTAAATCGGGAGGGGCAGGAATGGGAATTTTACCTCCTAACTCTTTCGTATTTGCCGTCACTGTGCCCAGGATAATCAGGCGACGGTTGGAGAATTTAGACTGAATCAGATCGTCTAAGAGTAGGTTGCATAGAAGAAAATGACCCAGGTGGTTCGTCGCGACACTAACCTCATAACCATCTACCGATCGCTGGGGTTCTTTCAGCAACGGTAGATATACTGCCGCATTGCACAATAGTACATCTAGAGGCCGTTTACTTTCATGGAAGGTATTAACAAAGTTACGCACACTCTGTAAATCTGCTAGATCTAAAGGCATAACTGTATACGCATCCTTGGGAATCTCCAATTCCCTAGCCGCCGCTTCAGCCTTCTCTAGGTTACGGCAAGCCATGATAACATGCCAGTTATCCCGTTTAGCCATAGCCTTAGTTGCGTATAAGCCGACTCCAGAGGATGCGCCTGTGATGATTGCAGTTAAGTTACGTTTTTGTCCCATATGGTTAATTAAACTCGATTGACCCAAGTTATGTAAGATTTGGTCTAGATTTATTTAGCATATGGGGAAAAGGGGGCGATCGCAACCGCTCAAACGGGCAATTGGCAATTTCTCATCCTAGATTTTAGGATCAACATTTAAGCACGATCTTTTCCTAGAATATTTACTTTCCAGACAAAAATCACCTGAATTCGCATGTTGGTTATGTATTTTTTCCATGATCGACCTAAAGATAAAAAAATAGGTATGATAGTATTGGGTTATGTTTTTTTGGGATATAGCCCTGCTCTGATCCCGTTCTCAGAGATGCAGACCATTTAGTTAAAAGTCAATTAATCTCCTCTTAACATGAGCCAAATTCTTGATGCCTTATCTCAACTCCAGTCTCAGCGTTTAGTCTGTAGCTATAAAAACGGAACTGAATCGATTCAGATTGCCCGAATTACCAATATTCCCAACTGGTATTTTGAACGGGTGGTATTCCCCCAAGAATACCTATTATTTGAAGCTCCCCCTTCTGCACATCTGGAAATTTATCAAGGGCATGAGCCAGAAAATGTCAAGTTAGTGACTGAGATATTATGCGATCGCCTCTGCATCAGCGAACCTGAAGCTCTGGCCGTTTAAATCTACCCCTGAAAGCCCTATCATAAGGCTGAAGAAACTAAGGGCCCCCAATTTACGGATGCAAACGAATTCCCCATTATTCACCCCTGGCACATTAAGTGACCGAATTCGCCAACAAACTCAGTATGCTTTAAGTTGCGGGGCCCTACATCCCATTCTCACTGACTACGAAATCATCGAAGATCGGGGTATTCCCTTTCTTGTCAGAATTATTTCTAACCTAGCCCGCAAAGAAGCCCAAAAACGCAAGCAACAAGTCTCTTCAGAGTCTAGCAAACCAGTTAATCCATTTTTGCCCTGCGATCGCGACCTCTTCGTTACCAATATCTCCCCCACCCACCACTGTCTGCTCAACAAATACAACGTCGTAGATCGCCATATCCTGATTGTCACCCGTGACTTTGAACCCCAGGACAATTGGCTTACCCTTGCCGATTTTCAAGCTTTGTGGTTCGCCCTAGCGGAAATTGACGGTCTCGGATTCTACAATGGTGGAACCGATGCGGGGGCAAGTCAACCCCACAAACACCTACAACTCGTTCCCCTTCCCCTGATTCCCCAAGGCATTGCCATTCCCATCGAGATGGTATTCGACTCCAAATCACCTCAGAGTAGTCCCTATCAAAGCCATCAACTGCCCTTTCCCCATGCGATTCGCTTTTTTGACCCTCAGATAATTAACAGTCCAGAAAACGCCGCTCAGGTGAGCCTTAACTGCTACTATCAGCTCCTGCGGCATGTGGGACGCTTAGAACAAGACAACCCAGGCATTCAACAAACCGGAGCCTATAATTTACTTATGACCCGCCGCTGGATGATGGTCATTCCCCGCTCCCAGGACTCTTGGCACTCTATTTCTGTCAATTCCCTAGGATTTGCTGGAGCTTTATTAGTCCGAGATGCTCAACAATTGGCACAATTAAAAGAAGTAGGATTAATAAATCTACTCCAGCAAGTTTCAGGATTCTAAAGTTAGAGGATAAAATCATGGAATTTATCAGTCCCAAAACCGATTTCGCCTTTAAGCGTATTTTTGGCTCCCAACAAAGTAAAGATATCCTGATTAGCTTCTTAAACGCTCTTATCTATGAAGGTCGCTCAGAAATTACTGACCTAGACATTATCGATCCTTCTAATCAAAGTGACATTAGAATCATCAAAGACAGCTATCTTGATGTCAAAGCCATCTTAAACAACGGCACCACGGTCCTGATCGAAATGCAATTATATAATACCCCTGCATTTAAAAAGCGAGTCTTATATAACTGTGCTAAAACCTATGGTAATCAACTCAGTGTTGCCCAAAGTTATACCCGACTGCAACCGGTAATTTCCCTAACGATTGTCGATTTTCCTCTGTTTCCAAAGGTTGACCCCATTATCACTCACTTTTGTTTAAAGGAAAAAAAATTATCATTTGACTATCCGGGCGAACAGATCGAACTGATATTTGTAGAGTTACAAAAATTTAATAAATCCCTGGACGAATTGGATACCTTGACCGACAAATGGATTTATTTTATGAAAGAAGCACCTAATTTACAGATGATTCCCAGTCGTCTAGAAGAAGTGCCAGAAATTGGCAAAGCTCTAGAAATTGCTAATCGAGCTAATTTAAGTCCAAAGGAAGCAGAAGAGTTACACCAAAATGAAATCTGGCTGCTAGACCAGCAAGGTTACGCGGTGCAAGCGAGAATAGATGGACTTGCACAGGGACGTGAAGAAGGACTTGCACAGGGACGTGAAGAAGGACGTGAAGAAGGACGTGAAGAAGGACGTGAAGAAGGACGCGCAGAGGGAGAATTTTTGGGACAACTTAAATTAATATTGCGGTTACTTGAACAGCGTTTTGGAGAGCTGGAACAGAGTCTCAAAAAACAGATAGAAGAGTTATCTTCATCTGATTTAGAGTTACTCAGCGTTGCTATTTTTCAATTAGCTGCTCTGGAAGATTTATCCCATTGGTTAGCCGATCATTCTAATCGCAATCAGGCATAATTTAGAGATCGTCTTTGCCTTTGTTCTTTTCTATATCTGTGGAATAGGATGAAGAGTGTTCGGCTGCTCGCTGGGTTTGAGTCTCTCCTTGACCATAAATCAAACGTAAGGGAGTGAGGGAAGTAGATTCTTGTTTGGGTTCTCCTCGGCGACGTTCTGAGGTGCGCTCTTCTGCTGTGTTTTCAGCGATCACTTCATAGAGAATAGCCTGTTTATTTTTTTGAGAACCTTTACGCAAAACTCGCCCTAACCGTTGAATATATTCGCGCTTGGATGCAGTTCCGGATAAAATAATAGCAATGCGAGCATCGGGAACATCAACACCTTCGTTTAAAACGTGGGAAGCGACTAAAGTTTGATATTCTCCTTGACGGAAGCGGGTAAGCATATCATGGCGTTCTTTGACGGGGGTTTGGTGGGTAATAGCGGGAATAAGGAGAGTTTGGGAAATTTGATAAACAGTGGCATTATCAGCGGTAAAAATGAGGATTTTTTCGGGATAATGTTGACTGAGGAGGTCTTGAAGAACGCGGAGTTTACTATCAGTTGACAGGGCGATCGCCTTGGCCTCACGATGTGCTAACATCGCCCTACGGCCTTCTGGAGACCTGCAACTGGCGCGGACAAAGAGTTGCCAGCCTTTCACGGAACCCAGGAAAATGTTAGACGATCGCAGAAATTGATTCCTCTCTTCAATTAATACTTCATATCGCTGCTTTTCCTGTTGGGACAATTTCACCTTAATTTGCACCACCTCATGGTGGGCTAAAGCCTTACCCGATAACTCTTGCACCGTTTTCTGATACACCGTTTCCCCCAACAAGAAGGCTAAATCTTGATGTCGTCCGTCCGCTCGCTCTAACGTCGCAGTTAAGCCTAACCGATAGGGAGCGATCGCATATTCAGCAATCACGCGACTAAACTCAGTCGGTAAATGATGACACTCATCGCAGATGAGCAACCCATAGCGAGACCCCAACGCCTCCGCATGAATCGCCGCACTATCATAGGTTGCCACAAGGACAGGAGAGCGATCGCGCGATCCACCCCCCAATAACCCCACCTCCACATCTGGAAAAGCTGCCTTCAGATGGGCATACCATTGATGCATTAAATCTAACGTTGGAACAACAATCAATGTCGTTCGGGGCGTAATCTGCATGGCTAATTGAGCCAAATAGGTCTTTCCCGCAGCCGTCGGCAGAACCACCACCCCCTGACGTTGGGCATCCCGCCACGCTTGCAGAGCCTCCACCTGGTGGGGATAGGGAGTCATTTCTAAGGCAGGAATTAACTCTATGGGGTAAAATTCTTTTGCGCGATCGTCAAATACGGCCTTTTCCTCCCACAACGTTTCTATTAACCGGCGATAATGAATCCCCAAAATACGAAATTTTTCTACTCGATCGTCCCAAGTGGCATAATCAACCCAAGTTTTTCCCCTCGGTGGGGGATGCAAAATCAGCGTACCGCGATCGTAAGTTAATTTGGGGATACGAGTCATAGACCTTCATCGATTCAACCTTGACCATCCTGACTCATTATTGGTGTTAAAACAACGATAACTGTTGATCTGGATACAAAGCCAACCTAATAGTCACTTTTACATCGGATGCTACGGATTATTGTGGATTTACTCCTTCCAATGTTGCTCTTCTTTAGCTGAAGAATTAATGGAGTGCAAACCTCATAAGGGGTTGTTTTTTCAGAAAGGGCTATAGGCTCTATTCCTTATACAATCTGCTTTTTAGCCTTATTATCACCCCTTGATGAAAAATTCATATTTGGCCAAAAGTTGAAATAGATGATTAATTTCCCTCATTACAGCCCGCGATCGCCAACGAAAGAATGAGGGTTTCACCCCCCTTTTTCCGAAAGTGACAGAAGAGGGATAGATAATGCCAGTTTTCATAAAAATTTATTTTAAAGCATCTTTTTGGGGAATTAAGTTCAAAACTTTGTCATATTCAAAGTTTTGAAAACAAGTCGATATCGCCTCGGACAAAGCAGTATTCTCTTCAGCAATAGCCCGAACTACTTCAGCCATTTTCTGTTGGTTACCTGTGAGGGTAGCTTGGCGCAATTGCTGCTGCAATTCTGCTGAAAGCGCCTGAATATTTTCTGCTGTTAGTGCTTCAAGTATCGAAGGCTTATTTTCTATCAGGAAGACTGGCTCTTCATAAACATAACCCACACCTAAATGCTCTTCCATCACTTTGAATATTTGCTCTTCTCGAAAGGGTTTACGTAGGAAATCATCGCATCCTGCCGATAAAACGACTGCCCGTTCTTCTTCCAAAACGCTGGCTGTCAGGGCGATAATTGCCGTTGCTTGTCCTTGAGTGGTTGCTTTAATTTTTTGAGTGGCCTCAAACCCATCCATTACAGGCATTCGCATATCCATCCAAATCAGATGAGGTTGCCATTGTTCCCAAATTTCTATAGCTTCTTTGCCGTTACTGGCTTGTTGCAACTCGAAGCCTAAGGGATTGAGCAAATGGATTAAAAGCTGCCGATTGACAGACTTATCGTCAACAATCAGAATGCGATAGCGAGGTTGACCGGGTTCTAGGGCGATAATACGACGTTGAATATTTTTGCTTTCTATTTCACTCTCAGCAACCTCTTCTACTTTAAGCTCAAAGCTAAAAACGGTTCCGGCTCCCAATTTAGACTTAACGTGCATCTCCCCTCCCATCAGTTGTACAAATTTACGGCTGATGGACAGTCCTAAGCCCGTTCCTTCTTGGGCATATTTGCCACTTGCGGTTTGCGAGAACGCTTCAAAAAGCTGGTCAAGTTCTTCTGGGGCAATTCCCGGCCCGGTATCTTCAATTTCAAAATGTACTGTTATCCCTTGATTATTGGTGAGTGACTGGTGGGTTGGTCGGATACAAATCCCTCCTTCTGAAGTAAATTTCAGGGCATTGTTAATGAGATTAATCAGAATTTGCCGAAGTTTGACTTCATCGGTGCGAATATAGCGGGGAAGATTTTCGGCCCGTTCCAATAATAAGTACAAGCCTTTATCGGCTGCTTTGAGTTGGAACATATCGTGAATGTCGTCGAGAAGGCGATAGAGGTCAAAATTATTCTCGTTTAGAACGATACGCCCGGCTTCAATTTTGGAGAGATCGAGGACATTATTAATTAATGTCAGGAGATGTTCGCCACTGCGGTTAATAATGCTGACATTTTGTTGTTGTTCTGGGGGTAGGGTTTGAGAGCGAGTCAGGATTTGCGTGAACCCGAGAATGGCGTTGAGGGGCGATCGCAACTCGTGACTCATGTTGGCGATAAATACACTTTTTGCTTCGTTCGCCACTTCTGCTTTTTCTTTCGCTTGCTCTAGTTCGGCAGTTCGTTGCTGTACTTTATGTTCGAGTTCTTCCTTACTTTTTTCTAAAGCCGTGAAAAATTCCTGTAGTTGTTGTGCCATTCGATTAAAAGATTGAGCTAATATGGAAAATTCACTGATTTTGGATGGCTGAATCGTTTGGCTTAATTCACCATTCGCGATTGCTTCAGAAGCTCGACTGAGATTAAAAATAGGTTTGGCAATCCAACGGGATGTATAAACCCCCAATATTAAGGCTAATAAGACAGCGAGGGCAGACAGTATAATCGTCGTTCTAGTATTGGCATAAATTTTTGCCATGAAGTCTTTTTCTGGAATGACAATCGCCACTAGCCAATCTATTCCCCAAGAGTCTTTCCATACCGTAACGCTCATAAACTGCCGACCATCTTCTGTCTCAAATTCAAGCTGTCGATTATCTTGAATCGCATTGAAATTTCCGAATTTTTGTAATACGAATTTTGCCGACGCTGTAACTAAAGGCTCTTGGCTATCTATAATGTTCAATCGTTGAGGCTTCCCCTCCCTTAAGATAAAACCTTCTTCAGAAGTAGAGTTGGCCACAATTAATCCCTTACGATCGATAATGAAAATTTCAGCAGATGGACTAAGTTCAAGCTTTTTCAAGAAATCGCTAATATTAGATAAACGCTTTTCAATCGCAAGAACGCCAATAATATTTTGGTTTGAATCGCGAATCGGAAAACTAGCAGCAATACTGAGAGGATATGGATCAGTTTCCCATTGATAGATAGAAGTCCAAAGCGGTTTTTTGTGCTGGATCGCTTCTGCATACCAAGCCTCTTTCTGAAATTGATTGATATAGTCTGGATCGGTTGCAAGCAGATTTTTTTGATTTCCTTGTCCGTCTGCTTCATAGATTTTAAAACGGCGATCGCTGCTCTGACTATCAATTTGGTTTATTGTAATTCTACCGTCGTCAAAATGCTCTCCAACTGAAATATGATCCTGGTTGATACTGCCAAACAAGAAAAAGCCTAATTCCCCGTCTCGCACTTCTCTCCTTTTCCAAAGATAGCGACCAATTTGTTTAAGATTGTTAGGATTGAGGATTCCCTGAGAAAAAGCATCGGCATTTTCTTGTACAATGATTTTAGATGTATTCAAGTATTCCTGGAGATGTTGTTCGATCCTTTCATTGGCTTCTGCTTGTAATTGAAGAGTTAGATGTTCAATTGCCTTTTGGCTATTATGGAAAGAGAGATAACCGATTACTCCCACAAGGGCCAACATTTGCAAAATGAAGGGAACTAGGAGAATAACTTGTAAAGAGATTTGATTAGAGTTTTCGTTTTTTTTGCCAAATATATTCATGACTCTATATTTTGAATTGGTGACCTAGAGATGTCCGACATTATTGGTTAAAGTCTGCTAATGAACTGGTAAAGAAATGGTAAACTCCGTACCTTTATCCAACTCTGACTGACAAGAGAGCACCCCACCGTGTTTTTCTTCGACAATCTGACGGGCGATCGCCATTCCCAACCCCGTACCTTTACCCACCGCTTTAGTTGTAAACCCTTGCTCGAAGATGCGCCGTTTCACCTCTTCTAGCATCCCCATGCCATTATCGGCAATACAAATGGTTACTTCTTGTGCCGTGGCAAAGGTGGTAATCTTAATTTGATTGGCAATCTCGTCAAAACTGCGTTCCTGATTCTTTTCATCTAAAGCATCGATCGCATTGGCAATCAGATTCATAAAAACTTGGTTTAGCTGCCCCGCATAGCATTTTAATACAGGAATATTGCCGTAATTTTTTACAATTTTAATAGCCGGTCGTTCTTCGTTAGCTTTGAGGCGATATTTGAGTATTAATAGGGTGCTGTCGATACCTTCGTGCAAGTTAAAGGAGACTTTATGTTCTTTGTCCGTGCGCGAAAAAGTCCGTAAAGACCGGCTGATATGGCGGATGCGATCGCATCCCGTTTGCATCGATGCAATGAGCTTGGGAAAATCTTCGGCAATAAAATCGGGATCGAGGTCTTCGATATCTTCGGCTATTGACTCGGGAAGGGACGCATTTTCTTGATAGAGAGAAAGGATTTCCAGCAAATCCCGCAAATGTTCTTGCGCTACACCAACATTCCCACCGATAAAGCCGACAGGATTGTTAATTTCGTGAGCAACCCCCGCAACCAGGGTTCCCAAAGTTGCCATTTTTTCATTCTGAACCAATTGCAACTGTGCCTGTTGTAAGTCTTTGAGTGCCTGTTGTGCCTGTTCGTAAAGCCGCGCATTGGTTAATGAAATCGCTGCTTGAGCGCAGAGGGCATCTAATAACTCTACGCGATCGCGGGTAAAAGCGTCCGCCATTAGCGTATTTTCCAAGTAGAGAATGCCGATTAAATTTCCCCGTTCGAGTAGCGGCAAACAGAGTAAACTTTGAGGAGAAAAGCACAGTAAATAGTTATCGGCGGCAAATCGAGCTTGTGCGGTCTTGGCATCTAAAAGAGCGGTTTCTGTCGTGTGTCGGACATAATTAATCAATCCGGCAGGCAAATCTGGATAGTTTTCAAGGAGAATGGATTGATGCAGGGAATCGAGTTTTAACTCATTTTCCGCATCGGTGCGAGTCGCGATCGCTTCTACAGTTAATCCTTGTTCGTTACTTAATAATAATGCTCCTTTAGTTGCTCCGGCATTTTCGAGGATAATCTTTATGAGGGTGGAAAGCAAGCGTTCGATTTCGATTTCTACTGAAAGAGTTTGAGAGGCTTTCAATAAAGATGAGAAATCGAGAAGGGAGGAAAGATTGGCGAGAGTTGCCGTTTGGGTCTGAGAATTACTGGTAATTTTAGAAATGCTTGCACCTGAAGATAAAGACTTGCGATCGCGCAGCAACCTATCTTGTTGCAAAATTGGCTTTAACAGTTCGGGATAGCGTGTTTCGAGGTCTTGGACTTTGGCCTTAGCTCCCCATTGAGAATAACAATAGTAGGCTTCTTGCATGTGAAGTGCGGCAAATTTTTCTTTGCCCCAGTCGAGATAAAATTTAGCAGCGAGTTCGTTAGCGAGGGCCTCCTCTTGGATATATTCGTTTTCTTTTGCTCCGGCGATGGCGCGATCGTACAGTTCCATCGCCAGAAGACGATCTCCACTCCAACGGCAAGACTCTGCTTCCAACAATTGAGATTTGTGTTGTAGGTTTTGCGAACCATACTGCGATAATTCTTGAAGTTTGCATTTATTTTCGCTGATTTTGGTTGTCTCTTTAAATGAGAGGGCAGTGGGTTCTGCGCTTAACAGAATAGCGGTATCGTAGAAATAGAAACAAGGAACCAAGGCCATGCCCGTGATGCCATCAAGATGTTCTCGGGCGATGTTGGCATAAGCAATTGCTTCGGCGATCTGATTCCACAGATAGGCTAACAGCATTTTGCTAAAAGCAAAGATAAAGATTCCCGTGCGATCGTTATCCTGACGATACGCTTCAAGGGCTTGCTCTTCTGCAGCAATCGACGATAACAAAAGGAGCGAAGTTGATGAGGGTTCGACGAGTTTTCCCGTTAATGCGGCTAAGGGGTCGAGCCAACCCTTGATTCCCAGTTGTTGAATGGACTTAACAGCACGAACGTAGCTATCGATCTCTTTGTGAATATCTCCAAGATCGATCCCACACAAAAATTTATGACTGCAATAGCAGTAGGCAGAGAGCGCCGCATTTTGCAGATCCCCCATTTCCAGACCCCAGTGATAGGCATTTTGCAAGTCTGCGAGAGTATCCCGGCAGGGGTCGTGCCAATGTTTTATAAAGCCGTTAAATAGGACGTAAACTAAGGATTTAATTTCGAGAGTTTGCAGGGTTTCAAGGACGGCCACAGCCAGTTTGCCAAACCGATAGCCTTTTTCGATTTCTCCCCTTTCCCCGCAAAGGAACAGACCATAGGTCGCATAAGCATCGGCAGAAGTCGAAGTGTTGCCATATTGCAAACATAGATTGACTTGTCGCGCCACGCCTAACATTAATAGTTCTGGATTGGCAATATACATGGCGAGCCCGACGATGGTAATCATTCGTATGGCTGCTTCTTTTTTGGGATCGCTCATGCGATCAAAATGAACCACCTCTTCAATGACAATTTTTTCCAATAAGACATCATTTTCAGCAAAAGCCTCATCAATTTGCGAACTCGTTACTTGTTGGGGCAAGTGAATATCGAGATTGCCCAAAAAATCCAAACCCAATTGAATGGCATCGTTAAGTTGATTTTGGGAGATTGCCGCTTGCACTTTAATTTCGCAGACTTTGACGCGATCGAGCAACGTTTTCGCATTTTGCATGACGATGGAAGCAAAGTATTCCATCTGCTCGATATCGCCATTGAGATAGTTGACTTCTGCTGCCAATTCGTAAAGGGCTAGGGTTAAACAATCGCAGTTCGATCGGCCATCGCGAGAAAGCCAATCGATGCCTGCATTCAAATACTCAACTGCAGCAGCGTAGGCTGTCGATGCTTTGGCTTTCTGTGCAGCTTTGAGATTTAATTCTGCCAATTCCTGACGTTCTCTTGACTGGCAAATTAACTCAACGCCATAATTCAATTGATTGACAATATCGAATAATTTTTCTTCTCTTTGGCTGTCTGGCGTATTAGTCAACAGCAGTTGACCGATTTTCAGATGAGTCGTCTTTTTGTCAAGCTCGGCAATGAGAGTATAAGCGGCTTGTTGCACGCGATCGTGGAGAAATCGATACTCTACAACTACCATCTCGCTTTGAGGAGACTCTATCTCGCTTTGGAAGAACTTGTAGGCTTCGCTGATGGGTAAAACGATACCTTCTTGAAGTGCGCTCCAAATTTCCGCAGCGACTTCTTCCAAGGAACTTTCCCTCACTATCGCCAAAGTTTCCAAGTCAAACTGATTGCCAATACAAGCCGCTAACTTTAATGCGGTTTGCGTAACTTCGGGTAACTTTTGCAAGCGTCCCGCTATGAATTCGACCACGTCATCTGTGAGAGCTGCATCTTGCACCTTCACCAAATCGCATTCCCAATATCCCAAGCGATTAAATACAATCAGTTCATCTTTATACAGCCCTTTCAAAAACTGGGTGGTAAAGAAAGGATTGCCTTGGGTTTTGCAATAGATTAACTCGGTTAAAGGAGCGGCTAGCTCCATCTTGCAACTGAGGGTTTCGGCCACTAACTGATTGATATGATGTTGGGCTAAGGGAGTCAGGGCGATAGTTGAAATAGCAGCTTCTTGTTTTTCCAACTCGGCCAAGGTCAACATCAGAGGATGGGCTGGGAAGACTTCGTTATCTCGATAGGCACCTAACAGCAGTAAATACCCGGTATTGTTCTCCCTCATCAAGACTTTCATCAGGTTTAACGAGGCAGAATCTGCCCATTGCAGGTCATCGAGAAATATGACGAGAGGATGTTCTTGGCGGGTAAAGACGGCAATAAATTTCTGAAACAGAAGGTTAAAACGGTTTTGGGCGGCACTCCCGGATAGTTCTGGGACGGGAGACTGCTGGCCAATGACGCTTTCGAGTTCGGGTATAACATCAATGAGAACTTGACCGTTATTGCCGACAGCAGCAAGGATTTTGTCTTGCCAATCGGCCAACTCGGCATCAGATTGGCTCAGGAGTTGGTCGATTAAGTTACGGAAGGCGATGACGAAGGCAGAAAAGGGAATATTGCGATTGAATTGGTCGAATTTTCCTTGGATGAAGTATCCTTTTTGCCTGGTGATGGGTTTGTGGACTTCGTTGATGACAGCCGTTTTGCCAATGCCGGAAAATCCAGCAACGAGCATCATTTCGGTTTTTCCTTCAGCGATTCGCTCGAATGCTGCCAGTAGAGTCTCTACCTCTACTTCTCTTCCGTAAAGTTTTTCCGGTATGAGGAAGCGATCTGCAATATCCCTACTTGCTAACTCAAAGGCTTCTATTTTGCCAGTTTCTTGCCATTGCTTGAGACTCTTTTCCAGGTCAAATTTTAATCCCAAGGCACTCTGATAGCGATCTTCGGCATTTTTAGCCATTAGTTTCATGACTATCTGCGAAACAGCTAGGGGAATTGCCGGGTTGGATGGATTGGGTTGAATTGATGCTGGCGGTATGGGCTGTTGTGAAATATGACAATGGACTAACTCTATGGGGTCATTGCTGGTGAAGGGCAAGCGTCCTGTTAGCAGTTGGTATAAGGTGACTCCCAAAGAATAGAAGTCGCTACGATAGTCGATGCCTCGATTCATGCGACCGGTTTGTTCTGGGGAGATGTAGGCTAGGGTTCCTTCTAGAATGTTGCAATTGTAGATTTCCTGAGCTTCCCTTGATAGTAGAGAGGCGATGCTAAAGTCAATAAGTTTAATGTTTTTGGTCTCTGGTTGAATGAGAAGGTTGGCGGGTTTGATATCTTTGTGGATGACTCGCTGGCGATCGAGTTCCTGTAAAATATCAGCCAGTTGAATGGCAATTTGCAAGCAGCTTGTTAAGTCTAATGGCTCCTTTTGTGCTAGGGCTTTGTCGAGAGAGATAGCGCCCTCTTCGGGCATAACCAAGGCGTAACCATTACCATAATGCTCTAAGCTTAAAGGCATCACAATGCCAGGGTGATTGAGATTTTGGGCAATAGCATACTGATTGCGAAGTTGTACGAGTTCGCTAAAATCCGGGTATGGGTTACGCAACAATTTGATGGCTACTTTTAGAGAATCGGAAATCCTAATCCCGCGATAAATCAGGGTGCGCTCTCCTTCGTATATGCTTTCTCTTATTTGATAACCGGGTAACTCGGGTAACTTGGAGGGCATTGGGAGCATTTGTCTGGTACTTCTGGTTGGGCTAACATCATACCCATTATATTCATCTCAATCTAGTGGAGCGATCGCCGCTAATATGCGATCGCGATCTCATCTTTGGGGTATGGTATGCAATCTAGAATCGACGGGCTAGTTGCCGATGGGTATGGAGATTTCCAACTCAGTGCCTTTACCCAATTGAGAAGTACAGGTAATCTTACCGCCATGTTTTTGGGCAATGATTGATTTAGCGATCGCCATTCCTAACC
>NZ_JAGHZH010000148.1:0-10300 GCF_017746885.1 Roseofilum sp. SBFL
ATGGGGAATAGGGAATGGGGAATAGGGAATGGGGAATGGGGAATAGGGAATGGGGAATGGGGAATGGGGAATGGGGAATAGGGAATGGGGAATGGGGAATGGGGAATGGGGAATAGGGAATGGGGAATAGGGAATGGAATCGCCCCTAGCTATAACTTTAATCTCGAACAAGCTATCCATGCTATTTCCCAATACTTGTAAACACTATAATACCCAGCGCTATAAGCTTCTCCGTCGTTTTTGCCAGTTATCTCTATTCTGGTGAAAAATCAGGTTTTCAGTCGGCTTCCGATCAACTCTACAAAAAAGGTGGATAATAGTTCTTTGAAGAGTCGATCATCGTCTAGTCGTTCGCTCAACATTCAAACTTATCCCCCTCAATAACGGGAGAACAAACGTTAAGCTAGACCATTGTCCAACGTCATACCCAACTATGCAAACCCTCGATCAGAGTATTTCTCAACACCAACCTGATACTGATATCCTAGGCGATTCGCCCTTAGAAATCGCCGGTAAAACCTTTAACTCGCGCCTGATGACGGGCACAGGCAAATATCGCTCCTTTACCGAAATGCAACAGAGCATTGTCGCCAGTGGTTGCCAGATTGTCACGGTAGCGGTGCGTCGCGTACAAACGAAAGCACCCGGGCATGAAGGATTAGCCGAAGCCATTGATTGGCAAAAGATTTGGATGTTACCCAATACTGCCGGATGTCAAACCGCAGAAGATGCTGTGCGGGTAGCTCGACTGGGGCGCGAAATGGCAAAATTACTGGGTCAGGAAGATAATAATTTTATCAAGTTAGAAGTGATTCCCGATCCCAAATATTTGCTTCCCGATCCCATCGGCACTTTGGAAGCGGCCGAACAATTGGTCAAAGAAGGATTCGCCGTTTTACCCTATATTAATGCAGATCCCTTGCTGGCCAAGCGTCTCGAAGAAGTCGGTTGTGTCACCGTGATGCCTTTGGGGTCTCCCATTGGTTCCGGACAAGGGATTAAGAATGGGGCTAATATTGGCATTATTATCGAGAATTCTAAGGTGCCTGTTGTTGTCGATGCGGGTATTGGTACGCCTTCAGAAGCAGCAACAGCAATGGAAATGGGGGCAGATGCTTTATTGATTAACACGGCGATCGCCCAATCCCAAAATCCTGCCGCCATGGCTCAGGCTTTCCGCTTGGCTACTGAAGCTGGACGCATTGCTGCTGTTTCGGGTAGAATTCCCATCAAAGCCTATGCCAGTGCCAGCTCTCCCCTAACCGGTACAATCAATTAAACCGGAATTGTCCTTACTGCATCCCCTGGCTTGACTCCAGGGGCTTGAGTTACTGGTTCAAAAGGGTTAAAAATGGGAACTATGACGTGAAAAATGGTTTACCCATTTACCCCTTACCCTTCTGCCGCGCGAAGCAATATGTTATAGCAGAGAACGGGAGAGTTTATTATTGCCTATTGCCTCAAACCATAACCTAACTGTCCTAACCAACTCCTTCTCTGCTATACCATGACCTCTCTCACCCTACCCCTCAAGGTCAATCTGCAACAAGTTCATCTCAGTGATGAGCAGTTTTACTTCCTCTGCATGAGTAATCCTCACTTAAACTTTGAACGCAATCTTCAAGGAGCCTTAATTCTAATGTCGCCCGTTGGTGGAGAAAGCGGAAGTTATGAACTTGAACTGGGAGCAGATTTAACGATTTGGAACCGTCGTACTAAGCTGGGTAAAGTTTTCAGTTCCTCAACATTGTTTAAACTACCGGGCGGAGGCGATCGCTCTCCAGATTTAGCTTGGGTTGAACGCTCTCGATGGGATACTCTTACCTCAGAGGAGCGCCAAAAATTTCCGCCCCTTGCTCCAGATTTTGTCTTAGAACTTCGCTCTCCAAGCGATCGCTTAACCCCTCTTCAGGAAAAAATGCAGGAATATCTCGATAGTGGTGTACGCTTGGGTTGGCTTCTGAATCCCCAAGATCAAGAGGTAGAAATCTATCGTCAGGGACAGCCAAAGGAAGTTCGGAGTTTACCCACAGCGCTCTCTGGGGAAAGCGTATTACCTGATTTTATCTTATCTGTACAACGATTTGGTGAGGATTGATATTCCCCATTCCCTATTCCCCATTCCTTTCCTAATTCCCCTAACCTTCAACCACCCAGTTCCAGAGGGGATGGCTTTTCCCCTGTTGGCGAATACGATAGACCTTACGCTCTAGGCCTTTCTGATAAGGTCCTGGCAAACCGACGAGAATATTGCGACTTTGCCAGACTAAAACAGCAGTCGTTAAACCGATACTGCTGGAAAAGCCGATCGCCGCTAGGGGGTGGAAATAGAAACTATAGTACAATCCAGACCAGGTAAAATGGTCGAATAGGAGTGATAGGGGCGATCGCATTATCCACAGACTTGGAAATCCCAAAACCAGCCACCATAACATCACTACCAACCAGCGTCCCCCAACCAACAGTCGATGATAACGCATCACTTGCGCCTGAAACTGGGGATCGAGATCAATCTGGGAATCAGGGGAAACCAAGTTAATTCCAAATGAGAAATTACATCTGATGTAGATTTTACATCGCTTCGCATGATAATGGCTAATCAGTCACTTTCTTCTAATTCGCTAAACCCAATTCCTCTTTTAATTGATCTGGAATATTAATTGCTGTTTCCAGTCCACGCAAGCCTTCCCATTGTGTTTTTTCATCCCAGCATATATCTCCCCATATTTCATCGCTGAGGATTGTGCTTCTGAGAATTACACCATTGAGATTCGCACCTCTGAGGTTTGCGCCACTCAGATTTGTGCGATTGAGGATTGTACCATTGAGATTAGCACCACTGAGATTTGTACCCTTGAGGTTGGCATCACTCAAATTTGTGCCACTGAGGTTAGCGCGACTGAGATTTACACAATTGAGATTTGTGCCACTAAGGTTAGCACGACTGAGATTAGCACCACTCAGACATACTTCTATGAGTTCTACATCTACAAGGTTAACGCGACTGAGATTGGCACGACTGAAATTGGCACCACTCAGGTTTGTACAATCGAGATTGGCACGACTGAGATTGGCACCACTCAGGTTTGTGCAACCGAGATTAGCACCCTTGAGATTGGCACCACTCAGGTTGGTATCTTTGAGTTCTGCCCCCCTCAAGTCTGAGTCCTTGAGGTCTGAGTCCTTGAGTCCTGCATCACTGAGATTGACACAACTGAGGTCTGCCCCTATAAGGTTTGCGCGCTTGAAGTTAGCGCGCTTGAGGTTAGCACCACTGAGGTTGACACCACTAAGGTTGGCAGCACTAAGGTTAACACCTGCAAGAAAGGTACCGACTGTATTGAGAAAGCCTAATACCCCAATACAGGAACTATAACCAATGATTCTTAAAAGTTTAGTGCTATCCTCTAATTTCCCGTCATTATTGGGTTGTCCACAAGGATAAAAGTTGATTTTATCTCTTAGTTCCGCTTTGTCTTGTCCATAACGGTGCAGCTCTAGGAGCAAGATCGTTACATTTAATCCTGTATAAACATCAATCTGCCGTAATCCTAAAGCTGGTTCACTATCTGCCATTCTCTCTTGCAGAGCCAGCATTTTTTTCAGGGGATAGTTTTTATTGGGAGGAACATCAATATAGTCCCCTGCACACCAGGAAGAATAAACTTCCTGCAACCGTTGAAACAATGCCAAATAATCAAATGTCTCAATGTCCATCAATAATCTAAGCACATACTCTACAATTTTTGGCGTTAATCTTCCTACACCAAAGAGATCGTAGACTTGCCATGCTACATCCTCATTACTGAGCTGATATTCTCCCTGCTTCTGTTGTTGTTTTAATTCTGTCCAATTCTGTATCCTTGCTACTATTCGTTTCGCATCATAATTTTCAATGCTGACAAGATTATCTTCATTTTTTTTATCGACTACTTCTTCCCAGTTTTCCAATCTCTTGTATTGACTACTGTCTCTAACTAAAAAAATATCTCCATCATGGTTAAATGCAATGATAGTTTTCATGTCTAAAGAGTAGATGGTCATATCTAATCCCATACCTTCTTCAGGTAGAATTGCCTCTTTTATAAATTCAATAACTTCATTACTACTAGCTTTGAATAATTTATTTTTAAATTCGTGTACGGGATGCTCGTAAAAGATATAAAATTCATCCTGTAAATCAGACAATTTTGAACAACAGCATTCAATGCTGATTTCTGTCCATTGACAGGATAAATCATCACTTTTTAGACTTGAAGAACTCTTTATTTTTTTTAAGTTATGTACCAATCTATTTCGTGGTTTGATTTCATAACCTGGAAACATTTTTGTTTATATTCTAGACCCTTAATCCAAGATAATGATCGTTGGGAAAATGCTGTGGCAAAAGTTTTATAGCACTTCCCCCTATATCAATCAGTAGTTGGGGTAGAGTCTAGAATTTCTCCCTCTCCCTCTGTAACTGTTGCGAGGATAGCGCGGCCGGTTTTCTCGCGCCACCAGGCTAACAGGGTACTGGCGATAAAGATGCTGGAATAGGCTCCGGAAATAAAGCCGATGATTAGGGCTAGGGCAAAGAATTTTAGGGTTTCGCCACCGAGGAAGAAGATGGCAACGAGGGGCAAAATGGTGGTAATGCTAGTATTGAGCGATCGCATCAACGTCTGATTCACCGCCTCATCGACCACATCATTAATATGCTTTTCCGGATAAAACTGGAGGGTCTCGCGCACCCGGTCATAAATGACCACCGTATCATTGACAGAAAATCCGATAATCGTCAGCAGCGAGACAATAAACAGGCTATCAATTTCCACTCCAGCGATCAAACCCAAGATGGAAAAGACTCCCATGGTTACGAAGACATCATGGAAGAGAGCGACAAAGGCAAAAAACGCATAATCGAGCTGGAAACGGAAATTTAAGTAAAGGGTAATTCCCGCAAAAGCCACCAAAAGTGCCAGCAAACCCGATGTAAATAACTGTTTCCCCAAGGTGGGACCAACGGTATCAATTTGTGTTTGGGTCACATCAAATGTACCGATCGCCTCGGCTAAACTATTTTGCAGTTCTGTGCGCTCCTCCACATCCAAATCTTTGGTGCGGATACTCACCCCAGTGCCGTCTTCACCGGTAATCTGGATGTTGGGATTAGCAATACCGAGGCGATCGGTAACTTCCCGTACTTTAGCAATCTCAATCGGTTGGTCACAATTTCCCACTTCCGTGCAATCAAGATCCAGTTGAAGACGGGTTCCACCCACAAAATCCAGACCTGGACGTAGGGGGGCACCAATTCCTGGACTCCCCCAAGAAATTGCCATGGCCAAAAATCCCATTAGAATCACACCAGCAGAAATCGACCACCAGAGATTACGTTGTTTAATAATGCTAATCATGGATTTACCGTTTGGGGAGCGGAGCAAGATTGGGACAAAATAGGTTGGGTTTACGCAGTCCGGGAAACTGAAGCACGTATAACATCAGGGTACGACTACAGGTAACGGCGGTAAACATACTAATGACGACCCCAATACCGAGAGTCAGAGCAAACCCTCGGACTAAACCCGTGCCTAACCAGAATAGGGCAATACAGGAAATCAGGGTAGTCAGGTTACCATCGAGGATACTGGTAAATGCCCGATAAAAGCCCGATTCTACGGAACGATAGAGGGTTTTACCCCCACGCAGTTCTTCCCGGGTACGCTCAAAGATTAACACATTAGCATCGACGGCCATGCCGATACTGAGGATAAAACCAGCAATCCCGGGTAAGGTGAGGGTGACTTGGAATAGCTTAAACGCCGCAAACGTGAGCAGAGCATAGACGAGAAGGGCAATATTAGCGATCGCCCCGGGCAGGCGATAATAGATCACCATATACACCAGCACGAGGAATAATCCCCCCAACCCGGCATAGATACTGCGACGAATACTATCTTGTCCCAATGTTGCGCCAACCGTGCGGTTTTCCACAATTTCCACAGGCACGGGGAGAGCGCCCCCTCGCAGTTGGATCGACAAGTCATTAGCGGTTTCAGCCGTAAAATTCCCCGTAATTTCCGCACGACCTCCCACAATCCCGGTTTCCGCAAATTCCACGCCGACGGTCGGGGTACTGACGAGTTCATTATCCAGGAAAATACCAATAGTGCGACCCGTTCCAGCTAAATTTTTCGTTAGTTCAGCAAACTTATCTCCCCCTTCACCATTAAACTCTAGTATCACAGCCCAGTTTGCTCCTCCTTGGGGAGGACGGGGTAAGGAGTCTTGCAGTTGTTCCCCAGTTAAGCCAACTTTGTCAAAGAGGGGAGCAATGTCTTCATTGAGTTTAGCGATCTGCTCCTGATTTTCGGCGAGTGCCTCTGCCGCCACTTCTGGATCTTCCTGTCGCAGTAAAGCTTGCTCAAACTGCAATTGTCTCCAAATCTGAAATTGGGCGGCAAACTCATCCTCTGTTCCTTGCCGTTGCTGGCGAAACTCCAACTGAGCTGTGCCTCCTAATACCCGTTCCGCCTGAGCTGGATCGTTAACCCCCGGCAGTTGGATCGAGAGCTGATCCTCTCCCACCGTCTGGATGGCTGCCTCCGAAACCCCCAGACCATTGACCCGATTTTCCATCACTCGTTGCACGGCTTCCAATTTACGAGGTGTAATTTCCGGGACTTCTGGTGTAGTTTTTACTTGAATGGTCAATTGTGCCCCTCCTCTGAGGTCTAAACCTAGGCGGGTTTCGACTTTCGCCAATACCGCGATCGCGGCGATCGCCAGCACAATAATTAAAGCTAAAATTGTCCGTTGTTTCCCCATCGTTTAATCCGTGATAGTGAATGATATAGGGAGTAGGCAGTAGGGAGTAATGGGCAATCCCCGTGTCTCTCCATCCCCCATACCCCTATCCTTGCATCTCCTAAACCTGTAGTGCCATCATTTTTCTAACAGCTTCTACAATTTTACCTGGCTGAACAATCGTCAAGTTTTCCAGAATGCCATTATAGGGAGTCGGAATATCCTGAGAAGAAAGGCGCACCACTGGAGCATCGAGTTCATCAAACAATTGTTCGGTAATCGAAGCCGTTAATTCTGCACCAATCCCCCCGGTTTTCATACATTCTTCCACAATCACCACCCGATGGGTCTTGCGAATCGATGCGCTAATCGTGGCAAAATCCAGGGGTTTGAGGGAAATTAAATCAATAATTTCTGGATCGAATCCTTCTTGCTCCAGGGTTTTGGCCGCTTGCATGGCATGATGGCGCATCCGGGAATAGGTCAAAATCGTTACATCTTTACCTCGACGGACAATTTCTGCCCGGTCTAAGGGCACTAAATATTCAGTTTCCGGTAAATTTTCCTTTAGGTTATACAGCAAGACATGCTCGAAAAATAAGACCGGGTTGCCATCGCGAATAGCAGATTTCATCAGTCCCTTAGCATTGTAGGGGGTAGAACAGGCAACAATTTTCAGTCCTGGAACCGCTTGAAAATAAGCCTCTAGACGTTGGGAGTGTTCTGCACCCAGTTGTTTACCCACTCCGCCTGGCCCCCGGATCACCAGGGGAATCGTAAAGTTCCCCCCAGAGGTATAGCGCAGCATTCCCGCATTATTGGAGATTTGGTTAAAAGCCAAGAGCAAAAAGCCCATATTCATCCCTTCAATGATCGGTCGCAGTCCAGTCATCGCAGCACCAACCGCTAATCCGGTGAAGCTGTTTTCCGCAATGGGAGTATCGAGTACCCGCAGTTCTCCATATTTTTCATAGAGTCCTTTGGTGACTTTGTAGGAACCGCCATATTGGCCAACATCTTCGCCTAGGACGAAGACGGAGGGATCGCGGGCCATTTCTTCGTCGATCGCTTCCCGGAGGGCATTGAAGAATAGTGTTTCTGCCATTTGCTACGATAAATTACGATAAATAGAGTGTGGGGTTAGGTCAAAGTAGCAGTTTAACAAAAAATGGGGTCTTCACAGTCATGGCGATCGAATCTGCACTCGATTGGTTGGCGGTAGCTGGGTATTTGGCATTTACGTCGTTTATTATCTGGCAAGTGCTAACTCGTTCTTAACCTCCACTGTTGAATATCCCATCTGACCTTCAAGATTTTTTCTTCTGTGTACTCTGAACTGCTCCAGTTTTCGAGTAATATTTTCATTGTTCTTCAAAAGTTCTGCTCTCCGAGTTATAGAGAGGGAGGTTAATTAAGTGGCTATCCCAGTCAAGCGTATTGGTATGTGGGCCAGTCCACGCTGTCTTTCAACTGTTTTACTGCGTTCTTGGAGTAATCGTCCAGACACTTTTGTCCAAGATGAACCCCTTTATCCCCATTATCTTCTAGTTTCTGGCCGCCAAGACCCCGGAAGAGAGGCCGTCCTCAACCATTACGAAACAGATTGGGGGAAGATAGTAGAGCAATTAATTCATGGAGAAATTCCGAATTCTAAGTCAATTTATTACCAAAAGTTTATGGTGTATCGTCTCCTACCCCATATCGATATTGACTGGATTTCTGGGTTAACCAACTGCTTTCTTATTCGGGAACCACGTCAGATGCTTTTGTCCTATCTTAAACTCTGGCCAAATCCGACCATAGAAACACTTGGAATCCTGCGACTTCACCAATTGTTTTATACCGTCCGTGACCGTTTAGGAACGATTCCCCCCGTGATTGATGCTCAGGATCTACAGAAGAACCCACGCCACACTTTATCCTTACTTTGTGAAGCTATAGGGGTTAAATTTACAGAAGAGATGTTGCACTGGCCCAAACGTAACCCAACCGATGATATTTGGTCTCAATATCAGTGGTATGACACGGTAAGGAACTCAACCGAATTTAAGTCTTATACTCCTAAGACCGATCCAATTCCAGAGCGATTTTCAGATCTGTTGGTTCAATGCAATGAAGTCTATCAAGACTTATACCAATATCGTTTGACATGAAAAGAGATTGAACATGATTGAAATTCAATTATTTCCAGAAAAAGGACGTGGAGTGGTCGCCACTCAATTCATTCCCCAAGGAACATTGATTGAAAAAGCGCCAGTAGTGGACTTTCCAGCAGAAGAGCGATCCATTCTGGATAGTACCCAAGTCTTTAAATATTACTTTGTGATTCCTTCAGAATACGATCAACGTAAAGAGGTAAGGGCTTATCTTGTTTTTGGATTAGCGTCTTTCTGTAATCATTCAGGAACTCCAAATACTCATATCAATTGGGTGGAAGATAAGACGGGTTTATGGGCCTATTTAATCGCCTCTGAGGAGATTAAGCCAGGAGAAGAATGTTTGATGTTCTATACAAATATCGATCAATATTCTTTCTGATAGCTCCTTGAGTTGACGATCTTTTGATGTCAACTCAAGTTTGGCGCGATCGCAGTACAATTAGAGAAACGGTATCCAGAAAATCTATGACTCAAATAAAAAGTCGAGTTAATTGTTCAAAATTTGATGATTTCTTAGTCGAAGAAGTCAGATTGGACGATTTACTTATCTCATAGATGACGAACCAAGATACCCATTCAAATTATATATGGTATTCCCTTTGCGGTATTAGGACATGAGAAGAGTGCCGATGCACCCAATCTGATAGAACCAGAATTAGGGGAGGAAATAGCCCATCAGTGGATTAAAAGCATGAGCTTCGAGCAACTCTTCTCAAAGCTCATAGGGCGGATGTTTGAGGGAATCAATTTCTTTAGCTTGACCAAACCCATCCATGACGTGAAAATCTTTGAACTCCTCTTTCAGCTCGCTAACCAACTTCCTTATGCAACCAATTCCTGTAATTTTGAAAAGCCGTGGTGTTGCCGAGGTGAAAAATGCTGCTACGTCTTTTCCGGTTTTTGTGCCTATGGCGAGGTGGACAAAATGATAGAAACTTTTGGGAATAATCTATTTGAGATGGAGGAAAATTTACCGATCTGGGAGGAACTGCTTGGACTTAAAGGATATATTGCTTGGGAGTGTGTGGGGATTCCTGAAGAAACTCAGTTGTATTTTTACAAGCTTTATGTAAGAGGAATTCAAGGTAAGGCGCCCTCTCTATTTGAGGGAAAAATCCAGAAGTGTTGAATGTTAGCTTAATGCCGAAAAAAAGAGGATAAAATATGGTATTCTATTCTCAAATATTCAAATAATATTCTCGCCTATGCTAGCTTCCTTTACCAATCTTGTCAAACCCATTCTCAAGTCATTGTCTCCTCATGACTACCCAGTTCTCAACTCTCGCCTCTTCTTTGAAATCTGGTTTAACTTCATATTCGATAGTAGTTTGACTAGCATGAGAGACTTATTC
>NZ_JAGHZH010000149.1:0-13434 GCF_017746885.1 Roseofilum sp. SBFL
CATTTTTTCTGCATATCAATTCCCAAGAGTATGCATATGGGCAAAAATGAGATCGCCACACCCTGTATCACTGAGTATACCTTAGCTCTGGAAATTATTAATAATAGAAGAAACCGGAGAGTGACAGAAGAGGGGTATCCATTTGGAATTATGAACTGGCATGAAATTGTGAATGATACGGTGGGAGGAAAGACAATTACCGTGACTTACTGTCCGTTGTGCGATACGATTGTTGTTTTTGAACGCCATCAAACCACTTTTGGAGTTTCTGGTAAACTTTATCAAAGCTGTTTGGTGATGTACGATCGCGCCGACGATACCTTATATTCTCAGCCTTGGGCAATGGGAATTATTGGCGCAAAGGTTGACCAACATCTCGATCGCCTGCCGGCTGTCAAAACAACGTTAGCCGAATGGTTGAGAGAACATCCAGAGAGTGAAATTCTTTCCACGAATACCGGACATATTCGAGATTACCAAAATTATCCCTATGGCAGTTACTATACTGACGATCGTATTATCTTCCCTGTCCGCAATCAGGATCGACAATCCCTTCCTCCCAAAACTATTGTCAGCTACATTTGGGAATCGGATAACCAAACTCCCCGCGATCGCTTTTCAGGGGAGAGTTTACACATTGCTCACCAGGAACTCGAACAAATTGGCGAAAAAACGGTTACTTTTAATGGTCGAGAAATTCGCCTGGTTTGGGATGAACGGATGAAAACTGCACGCTTTGAAGAAATGAATGGTCGAGTGATTCCGAGTACCACCGCTTTTGCTTTTGTTTATCCGGCTTATTTTGAATAATTGTTGTCAGAGAGTTTTGGGCAAAAAACATACTGAAAATTTACTCGAATTACATGAAACCCTTTTTATGCGGGAATAAACTCAGTCACTAGGGTAAGCTGAACCAACCCCAATTTCCAGGGTTGACCGGATGCGGAAATTTTGACTCCAGTGCCTGAAAAGAGCAAACTTAGGGCAGGTCTTGCCGTTTCTATCTCGGTTTTCATCTGCTCTAAAAATCGATCGGTTTGTAGCGTTAACTTAGGCTCATTTGCCCTAAATGACAATTCAATTATGGCATCGTTCATTAAACAAAAATGACCCGGAGTATAAGGTTCTCCTGTGGCTAAGTCCAGTTGGAGATCTTGGTCAATCGATTTGACATTCAACAGCGCAACTAATCGCAAGGTTCCTGCATCCCATCCCCATTCTGGTTGTAGCACGTAGGCGGGCACTTGACCGAGGCATTGCATGAAGTCATAGGATAAGCTGGTGAGTTCCCAGAGCAGATAGGATATCCATTCGGTTAAGGAGACTTGAGGATGGAGTTGTAGACTTTCTTTGAGTTGAAAGCGGAAAGGAGAGGGAAGGATGGGTTTACCCAACAGGTTTAGATGAGCTAAGACTTGGTTGGTAATGGCGATCTCCTTTAACGGACTCTCAACGTCAAGCAGGTCTAGCGTTTGCAGTTGATCGAGGGCGGGAAATAAAGCTCTAGAGAGCAAAGTTTGACGATAAGCGTCAATTAATAGGGGATCGGTCCATTGAATAAGAATCGAGCGATCGCTATCCTTAGGATCTGACTCCATCCCTTCTGCCATCCACTCTAAACCCAAGGTAACTTGTGCTGTACCCGAAACCCAATCTTTACCCGGTTCGAGAATATCCACGAAACAGGGTTCGAGCCAGGGTTGTAGATGGGGGGTTTGGGTTTGTAGCTCCTTTCGCCAGTATTGGATCAGATCGGAGCCAGAAATGGGATCGGTTACCGATGGCGAGAGAATTTGGAACTCGGTTGTTGCCTGAGGAGAAAGAGGGGGAGGAGCAAAAGTGGCTAAATCGATCGCCCATTGAACGGATTCTGCTTGCACCTCTAGAATAGGAACCACACGCAACAGTCCCCGCTCTTGAGAACTATTAGCTTCCCACTTTTGGGCATACACACCGCCACTCATTTGCATGAGACCATAGGAACTGGTCGCAATTGTCCATAGTAATTGCACGCTGAGATCTTCAACTAACCCGTTAGAATCCTGGGGAGATAAGGACGCTCTATTGTCTTCCTGGATCTTAGTCAGGAGATCTAAAACTTCATAGACCTCTTCCGTCACGTAGGGCAGTAAATTTTCTGGGGTGAAGGGCAAATTTTCCGGCCAACCGCCTTTCGGCGATCGCAGTTCAGTCATCAGCACTATTAACTGCTCCATGGCTATTTGCAGGGTTTCTGGACAAGAGGCAGATATTTTGGGGCGATCGCCAGTCCAGGGCCAAGGCAAGCGAATTAATGTTTCACTAATCGTTTCCGCATCAAACTCTTCTAGGGGAGTGTAGTCAGATTCGCCCATTCCCATCAACTCGAACGTAATCCGATCGCTTCCACCGTTGATGGGGGACAAACCCATTGATCTGTATCGGTTGTCATCTTAGCCTCTGGGGCAGAGCATCGAGCGTCATTTTCCTGGCGATCGCATAAAGGGATATCTTCGCCCCCGATGGGATGAGCTTGGAGATGATTCAAAGTCTCCATAAAATCCCGAATCCCTTGGAACTTCCCATAAACTGAGGCAAACCGAATGTAAGCCACCTCACTCAGGGGGCGTAAATGGTGTAAAACCTGCTGGCCAAGTTCGCTACTAGTAACGTCCCGTTTACCACCTTGTTGCAAATCCATTTCGATCCGGTCAACCAATTGCTCCAAAGTCGGCAAATCAATTCCTGTTTTTTCACACGATCGCACGACTCCCCTGAGCAGTTTTGAGCGATCGAACGCTTCCCGTTGTCCACCCCGTTTCAAGACTGTAATTGCAACCCATTCAATCCGTTCGTAGGTCGTAAAGCGTCCCTTACAGTTTAGACATTCTCGCCTTCGCCTCACGCTTTGCCCAGCTTCAGCAGAACGTGATTCCAAAACCCTACTATCGGTATGCTGGCACAATGGACATCTCATAATGATTGAATCCTTAAGCCTCTTGGTGGGATGGACAAACTAAATTGAGATTAAATCCCTCATGGGAGATTCTTATTTTCCAATTTTCGGGGGATCGCGGAAGGCGATCGCAAAGAAAATTGTTCCCAAAGCTAATGCTAGAACTAATATATAAACGGTGCTTTCCATAGTTTAACGTCCCAATCGGGTAATGGATGAATGATAATTATTTTATCTTACTTTGAAACCAAGAAAAAGTAGGAGTAGACTTACCTACTCCTACTTTCTTGATTATAGGCTTGGGGACAAACTAACCCTAAAACGGTTAGCGAATCTCCTAAGCTCCTTCTTTACGGGTACTGGTATCACCCACTTTTGCGAACAAACCAAACTCTACTTGTTCTTCTAGATCGGAATCAATACCAGCAAATACATCTCGGTATAGAGTCCGAGAACCATGCCAGATATGACCAAAGAAAAATAACAGAGCAAAGACGGCATGACCGTAGGTAAACCAACCTCTGGTACTGGTGCGGAATACACCGTCAGAACCCAGGGTTTCGCGATCGAATTCAAACGGTTCACCCAATTGGGCTTTCCGAGCGATTTGCTTGACTTTAGCGGGGTCAGCGATCACTTGACCATCGAGTTCACCGCCATAGATGGTTGCCGTTACTCCGGTTTGCTCAAAGCTATACCGAGATTCAGCACGACGGAAAGGAATATCAGCACGAACTACGCCATCTTCATCGGTGAGGACAACGGGGAAGGTTTCAAAGAAGTTAGGCATCCGGCGCACGCTTAAAACGCGACCATCTTTATCCGTGAACACAGGATGACCTAACCAGTTTTGAGCTAGACCATCACCATCATTCATCGGCCCAACCCGGAACAAACCGCCTTTAGCTGGGGAGTTTCCGACATAATCGTAGAAGGCCAGTTTCTCAGGAATCTTATTCCAAGCTTCTGAAGGACTATCTCCATTGGCGATGTTGGCTTGAACGCGACGTTCAATTTCTTGTTGGAAATATCCTCCATCCCACTGATAGCGGGTGGGGCCATACAGTTCGATGGGGGTAGCTGCGCTACCGTACCACATGGTTCCAGCCACTACAAATGCAGCAAAGAACACTGCTGCAATACTGCTAGAGAGTACGGTTTCAATGTTACCCATCCGCAGGGCACGATAGAGGCGCTCTGGGGGACGAACGGTAAGATGGAATAATCCAGCAATAATACCAACCACACCAGCAGCGATGTGGTGAGCGGCAATTCCCCCAGGGTTAAAGGGGTCAAAGCCTGCCGGCCCCCATTCTGGGGCCACGGCCTGGACACTTCCGGTGATGCCGTAGGGATCAGAGACCCAGATGCCGGGCCCAAACAGGCCAGTTACATGGAAGGCTCCAAAGCCAAAGCACAGAAGTCCAGATAAGAATAAGTGAATCCCAAACATTTTGGGCAGGTCTAGGGCAGGTTCACCGGTACGAGCATCGGTGAAGAGTTCCAAGTCCCAGTAAACCCAGTGCCAGCAAGCGGCGAGGAATAATAAACCAGATAGGATGATATGAGCTGCGGCTACTCCTTCAAAGGACCAGAAGCCAACATTGGATACGGTTTCACCCGTAATACTCCATCCGCCCCAGGAATCGGTAACTCCTAGACGGGCCATGAAGGGCATGACAAACATGCCTTGCCGCCACATGGGATTGAGGATAGGATCGCTAGGATCGTAGATGGCTAACTCATATAAGGTCATTGAGCCAGCCCAGCCTGCAACCAGGGCAGTGTGCATCAGGTGTACAGCGATCAGACGGCCTGGATCATTCAGGACAACTGTATGTACTCGGTACCAGGGTAGTCCCATTGACTACGCTCCTCCTTTTAGGATTTCTAAATCGACGATTAACTCAAGTGGTTTTTCGTTTTTTCGGTAGACCCTTGAAGCTAGATCCTGAGTCTACCGTAATATTAAATCAGCGACTCCAGTTCAGATGAGTCAAGACTTCTGGCTCGGAGCGCTGGTTTTTTCATGAGAACGAATATAACGAATTGTAACCAGTGATGGAACCGATTGCAAGCTGAAATCAGTTACGCTAGTTTCTTGTTGATTTTGACCATAAGGATACCCAACAGTGCAACATTTCTTTATAATTCTTAACGATAAGAAACAAAGAGGTGGACAATGGCTAATATCCAATTTGTCAATGAAGATAAAGTGGCGATCGCTGCCAATGGAGCCAACTTACGTTTAGAAGCTCTAGAAAAGGGGATCGATATCTATAAACTGATCGGCAAAATGACCAATTGTGGTGGAGTCGGTCAATGTGGGACGTGCATCGTAGAGATTGTTGAGGGTATGGAAAACCTCTCGGCTAAGACCAACTTTGAAGAACGAAAGCTCAAGAAAAAGCCCGAAACCTACCGTTTAGCCTGTCAAACCTTGGTCAATGGCCCCGTAAGTGTAAAAACGAAGCCCTAACGGACTTTAAGAGAGGATACATATCGGTTATTCTAGATAGGGATTTAACCCTTAGATAATAAAGAGGCCTGTAGCTAATGCAAGTAAATGACTTAGGATTTGTGGCCAGCATCCTATTTGTCCTGGTTCCTGCTGTATTTTTGTTGATCCTCTATATTCAAACCGCTAGTCGTGATAACAAAGGCACTTAATTGTCCTTCCTTTTTACGGTTAGACGAATTCAAAATGCTGAGATCTTTCTAATCTCAGCATTTTTTATGTCTCCTCAACGATCGCTAGTTACTGGTATTTCTGACCAGTAATACCGGACAATTTGCCTGAACTCGCACATAGTCAGACAGAGAAGATCCCAATAAGCGATCGAGATCGGGTAGTTTTTTCGCGATAGAGGGCCGACGGTCTGGAGAACCCAACACCATCAAATCCACATTTTTTTCCTCGGCAATCTGGCAAATTTTTTCACCTGCATTACCCATGGCATGGAGCAATTCCGTATTTACCCCAAAGACTTTCGCTTTTTGGGCCGCATCGACTAAAATCGGGTCTTGATCGGGACTGGCGATTTTCGATTCAGGATTCACATGCAGCAGGGTCAGAGAACTGCCCGAAACCTCTTGCAGAAGTTTTAGGGCAACCTGTAGACTTTCCTGAGCAGTTTCTGAACCATCAAGAGCAACTAATACCCGATTGAGGCGCTTGACATACACATCATCTTTCACGAGCAGCATCGGACGAGTGCTGGTCTGGAAGACATATTGACTCACCGATTGTTGGAGGATCGATTGTAGACGGCCCAGGGCCCGAGAACCCATGATAATCAGGTCAGAGTTTTCTTCTTCAGCCACATCAAGAACAGTTTGTTTAGGGTCTCCTTGCTTGAGGCGGGGATTAATCCGTTCTTCATCTAGTTTTAGGGAGTCCACTGCTTGAGCGAGAATTTTGCCCCCTTCTTCTAACAAGTTGGCAATATCGCGTTCGCTAGACTTCTTGGGAACAATATGCAGAAGCGTCACTTGAGTGTCCCTTTGAATGGAGGGAATCTCCAGCAGCATATTCATCATTTGTTCGCACAGACCTCGGCCAGCAACGGCAACTAAAATTTTCTTGAACATTGGGGTGATTCCATCTGTATTGAGGAAATTCTTCTTATGATTTAAGGATAATCTGAAGTTGCAACGTAAAATTTTAAGAAAAGTGTCAGATAAATCGATCGCGACTTCCAGAATTGTATCCGTTTATCCTGGGGGGGCCGATCCTAGCGATCTCTCCTGGTTTGAGTATCCGGTTTGTGTCTATCCCCACCATACCGACTATGCCGGAGTGGTTTGGCATGGAAGTTATATCCAATGGATGGAAGAGGCAAGGGTAGAGTACTTCCGCTCTATGGGGGTTGATTTCGCTCAATTGGTGTCCATCGGATGCGATCTACCGGTGGTGGATCTGTCGGTGCGCTATCAGAAACCCCTTCAGTTAGGGATGAGAGCGATCTTGAAAACTCGTTTGGCAGAAATTACTGGAGTTCGCCAGATTATCCAATGTCAGATTTGTTCGTTAGATGGAGACGAGCGTTATATGACGGCTCAGGTTACTTTAGTCGCGGTCGATCGCCAACGGGGTAAGGTGCTGAGAAAGTTACCACCGATGCTTGTGGATGCTCTGATGAAGTTGTCTTAGCTTCGGGTGAGGGATTGAGGGATGGGGAATTGGCACTTTAGCAATAGGCTAAAACTGTTTTTTGTTTCCTAACCTCCACAGCTCATTTATTCAGAAATTCCTAGGTTAATCGTGCCTTCTCGCGATCGCCCTTTGGCTATAATTAGAGCAAAATTCTCAAAGGGAGTCTAGATCGTGAAAATTCGTATCATTTCCAGCCTGTTAATCGGTTTAACGGCATTTTTAGGAGGTGTGGGAATTTCCCAAGCAGCTTGGGGAGAACATCGCCGAAATTTTCATGAACTGATCGATTTAAATCCCGCATTATATCGTCAGATTTGCAGTCAAATTCAATCGAATTCTAATAATTGTAATAATACTTATCGGTTAGGGGTCCCCATGTATTTGGTGATAGGGAATTTAGGCGAAATTTCTTATGTGACGATTCTGAATAAACAACTGTATACTTGGGATTGGGTGAATGGCAATTGGATTCCTGAGAGGGATATGCCGGTAGGAACTTATCAGTTTGTGTTATTACTGAGAGAAGCACAGGAAGAGTCCCCATAAGGGGTGTGCCTAGAACTTTTTTATTTGAGTAAAGGATGAGGATGATGAAGCGATCGCACCAACGATGGGGTTTAAGATGTGTCTTAGCTCTATTGAGTGGTTGGTGTGCCCTAGGACAACCTGCCCATGGAGCCGAGCGCATTAATCTTCGTTTAGGATTATGGCAGACTCAAATTGCGATCGCCGATTTAGAAGAGTTTAGCGAAACCGGAACCCTATCCCCAGCATTGCACCCCTATCGCTCAGTTCTCACCCCTAGGGTGCAACAGCTCATAGACTATCGGTTTCCGATTGATACCCGACTGGGCGATCGCATCCTCAGAAATATTCTCCACTCTCCCCTGAGTCTGGAAATTTACCAAAGTATCGTTCCTATTTTGCCCAATAGTCGGCTGGACTATCTAGAGCAAGCTGTAACCACTACACTGCAACAAAACCATTTCAGTGTTCTCTCTATTCTCAAAGCCTATCCCGGTCAAGAAATTACCATCAATGTTTCCGCTGCGCTCTCTTTTGCCCTTCAGTTTAACCATGATTATTGGCAAAGTCGCCTTCTAGAACCCTTACTGGTGCGCGATCTGTTGGTGAATGAGTCCTCAGATCCTCTGACTGGGGAAGTCGATCCGACCCAACGAACCTACGATCGGGTAGAAAAAACTTCATTAATTCTCCAAGACCGGGATAGGGAGCGCATTATTCCGGTCGATCTGTATACCGTCCGGCGATCGCCAAACCCTGGGCCTCTAGTGGTCATGTCCCACGGGTTTGGCTCCGATCGCCATTACCTGTCGGGTTTAGCCTATCATTTAGCCTCCCATGGATTAACCGTAGCGGCGATCGAGCATCCCGGAAGTAATCTCAGATGGTTAATTAAGGGATCAAAATTTAGCCAGTTAACCACCCTAGTCCCTCCAGAGGAGTTTATTGACCGCCCCTTAGATATTCACTTTTTGCTCGATTATTTAAGTGATGTCAACGATCAACCAGGCCCATTAAAAGATAAATTCAACACCGATCAGGTCACCCTAGTGGGTCACTCCTTGGGGGGGTATACCGCCTTCGTTGTAGCGGGTGCAGAGCTAGATTTAGCCAGTGTACGCCGTTTTTGTCGCGATCGCCTGCCCTTAGGTCGTTCTCCCGCCGACTGGTTACAATGTGCAGCCGCCGATCTCACCGTTACTCCCCAGTCCCTTAAGGATGACCGGATTGTGCAAGTGATTGCCATCAGTCCCGTGATTGGGCGTTTATTTGGCGAAACCGGAATCAGTGCCGTCAAAATCCCCACCTTAATCTTAACCAATACCAATGATGTCGTCGCCCCAGCCCTCGAACATCAAATCCGCCCCTTTAACCGCTTAACCGCGCCCAAATATCTGCTCACAGCAATTGGCACACCCCATTTAAGTATTGGTAATCTCAGAGATTCAAATCCCGTGGGTTCCCCCTTTGAGCCTTTACAACAATTAGTCAATGGGGTTTCTCTGGCATTTATTAAACAATTAACCCCGGAAAAAGAACGCTATGAAATTTTCCTCAGTCCCGCTTACGCCCAATCTTTTTCCACGCCTAAAATTCCCCTGCGCTTAAATCAATCCCTTCCAGGAAATTTATGGGAGCGAATAGAAGTCGGTCGTCTGTTACAACGCTTTGCCCTAAAGGAAAAGTAAAAACGGTTTTTCCCTATTCCCCATCTCCTATTCCGTCGCACAAGCGGCGCTCCTCGTCACTCAAAGGAGCATGAGGATTCGACAAATACGGGCGAACTCTCTGGCAAGTTCTCTGCATTAAAGAATCAAAGTCCACATCCCACACTTTGATCGTTCCGTCATTACTGCCAGAAAATAAAGTTTTTCCATCCGGGCTATAACTGACACTCAAGATCAAGTCTTCATAACCAGTGAGGGTAGTGAGTTCTTCCCTCTTTTCTAAATCCCACAGTTTGATAGTTCTGTCATCACTACCAGAAGCTAGAGTTTTCCCATCTGGACTGTAACTAAGACTTCTGACCATCCCTTGATGACCTGTGAGGGAGGTAATTTCTTCTCCTGTTTCTGTATCCCAAAGCTTGATAGTTCCCTCCGAACTACCAGAAGCTAAAGTCTTCCCATCTGGACTGTAACTGAGGCTGCTGACCCACCTCTGATGACTTATGAGGGAGGTGATTTCTTCCCCTGTTTCTGTATCCCAAAGCTTGATGCTTCCGTCTGCACTGCCAGAAGCTAGAGTCTTTCCATCTGGACTGTAACTGAGGCTGCTGGCCCACCTCTGATGACCTGTGAGGGAGGTAATTTCTTCTCCCGTTTCTGTATCCCAAAGCTTGATGCTTCCGTCTGGACTGCTAGAAGCTAGAGTCTTTCCATCTGGACTGTAACTGAGGCCAGCAGTACCCGGCCCCTGATCCCCAGTGAGAATAGTAATTTCTCCACCTGTTTCTAAATTCCACAGCTTAATAGTTAGTTCCTCAACACCAGAAGTCAAAGTCGTGAGATCCTGAATATTTTTGATCTTTCCCTCCACACCGATAGAAGCTAAAGTCTTGCTATCTGGGCTATAACTGAGACTACCGATTAGGTATTGGTCAGCAGCGAGGGTATTAAGTTCTTCCCCTGTTCTTAGGCCCCACAGCTTGATCGTTCCATCTGCACCAGCAGAAGCTAAAGTCTTTCCATCTGGGCTGTAGCTGATACGGTTGACCAACCCCCGATCGCCAGTGAGGGTAATGAGGTCTTCCCCTGTTTCTAAGTTCCACACCTTGACCGTTCCATTATGACTACCAGAAGCTAAAGTCTTTCCATCCGGGCTGTAACTGACACTACCGGCGGACTCCCGATCTCCAATGAGAGTAATGAGTTCTTCCCCTGTTTCTAAGTCCCACACCTTGATTGTTCCGTCTGCACTGCCAGAAACTAAGGTCTTGCCATCGGAGTTGTAACTAACTCTGCTGAGGAACTTCTGATGACCAATGAGAGTAATGAGGTCTTCCCCTGTTTCTAAGTCCCACAACTTGATTATTCCATCATCACTGCCAGAAACTAGGGTCTTGCCATCGGGGCTGTAACTAACTCTACTAACAGGCTCCTCGCTATAAGTGAGGGTAGTAAGTTCTTTCCCTGTTCCTGCGTCCCACAACTTGATTGTTCCATCATAAGTGCCAGAAGCTAAAGTCTTGCCATCCGGGCTGTAGCTGTTGGACATCATCCGATCACCAGTGAGGGTAGTAAGTGCTTCCCCTGTTTCTACATCCCATAGCTTGATCATTGCATCTGAATGACCAGAAACTGTTGCCTCAAGACCAGCAGAAGCTAAGGTCTTGCCATCCAGGCTGTAGCTGAGACTCCTAACTGATCCCAGATCGCCAGTGAGGGTAGTGAGTTCTTTCCCTGTTCCTGCGTCCCATAGCTTGATCGTTCCATCAGAACTGCCAGAAGCTAAGGTCTTTCCATCTGGGCTGTAACTGAGACTGCTGACTAACTTCTGATGACCAGTGAGGGTAGTAATTTTTGCCCCTGTTTCTAGGTTCCACAGCTTGATTTTTCCGTCAGAACCTCCGGACGCTAGGGTCTTTCCATCCGGACTATAGCTCACACTATAGACTGGCCCCTGATGACCATAAAAGCGTTGGCGCTCTCTACTCTCATAAACATAGGTTGTTACAGCAGCCATTAACTCTGGGTCACTAGATTGGTGCTTTTCCAGAATTTTATTCGCTTTAAGAAGTGCTATTGCTGCATCAAAATCTTTACCTTCGTTCGATAGAGCTAGAGAATAGCGAGCAAGAGAATCTGCTTCACTGAGTTCTGCTTGCTTCTGCTGATACCGAGCCGTGAAGAATAAGCCAGTAGTTACTATCAGAGCTGCCCAAGAAACGACAACCAGTTGCCCTAGTGTCCTAATCTGCTGACGCTTGCGAGTCTCTTTTTCCTTCTCTTCCCTCTCTTTCTCCGCCATACTCAACCGAATAAACTCAGTCTCAGCCCCCAACTCCTGGGGACGCTCCTCTAGTCTTTCCTGAGCTTCCGCTAAAAATGCCCCTCGCAATAATGACCCCGCATCTTTCCCCGTTGCTTCCCATTGTCGCTTCGCCCCCCTGAGTCGCTCCTGCCAGGCGCGAAATGTCCTATCCGTCTCCATCCAACCCCGCAACTCACCCCAATTGCGAATCAGCGCCTCGTGAACCACTTCCACCGTTTCCCGCTCTTGCCCATCCCGACTGGTAACCACCAACCGAGCATCCGCCAATTGCTTCACCAACGACCAACTCTGCTCTCTTAACTGCTCTTTCACCGCCACCCGTCGCGTATCTTCTGCTCCTTCACCCGGAAGCACCAATTGCACAAAAATCTGGCGCACCCTCTCCTTTTCCCCCTCCGACAACCTGCCATAGGTCTCATCCGCATGACGAGCCAGAGCGCCTTCCACCTCACCAATAGCGGCATAAACCTCATGGGTTAACGTCTTCCCCCGTTGCTGATGCCACAATTGCGTCAGGGCAAACTCCAATAACGGTAAATTCCCCGGTTGATGGTTCACATCATCTAGAATGCGCTCGATTAATCCCGCTTCAAACCCCACCCCCTGAGCTTCCGCAGGCTTCACAATAACGTCCGTCAACTCCTCCCGGTTCATCGACCCCAACTTGTAATCCTTGCGGTTCAACACATCCGCAAAAGGTCGATAGGACAGAGCATTTCCCAGAAAATCCGCCCGCATCGTCATCACCACCGTACCGGGTAAATCCGCAATCAGGGCATCTAAAAATTGGTGGCGTATCTCCACTTTGCTACAGAGCGTGTAGAGTTCCTCAAATTGATCGATAATCAGTAAAATTTGGTCAGTCAGATGATTCTGCCGAATCTTTAGAAATACATCGGCTAAGGGAAGCTCTCCATTTTGCAAAGACTTGGACAACTTCCGTGCATGAATTATCTGATCCGTCTCATCCGAAGTATACAGGGGAACCAAAGACAATGCCAAACTATGAAACGGCTCAGAACCCGGACGAAAATGGGTCAATTGCCAATGACCATCCTGTACCAGTTTCGGTACTAACCCCGCCAACACCACCGAAGATTTCCCACTCCCCGACGCTCCCAATACCGGAATCAACCGCTCGGTTTTCGTCGCCCCATAGAGTTCCTGAATAAAACTTTCTCGCCCAAAGAAAAACTGGGCATCATTAGGGCCAAAATGAAATAACCCCCGATAGGGACAAGGAAGGTTATCCGTTTCTGCAACCTCTTCCGTTGTAGCTTGGCTCGGATGGCTGTAGAAGTAGTTGTAGATAACGTTGCCCGTACCAATGGACAACCCTTTAACTTCGCCTTCAAACTGGGAATCAAATTGAGAAGTATCGTCAGCCATCTGAATCAATTAAAAATTAAAAATGGGTCTTGGTCGTTGGTAAGGAACTTGTGGGGCAGGGCGGGTTTAGGAAGGTTACAGGTTGGTCTCCTCACGGGTAAACAAACCCGCCCCATCCCCAGCACATCAAACATTAATTTAACTAAACGTATTGGTTTGCTGGTTACTGTGTCCAACTTGCGCCCCTTTCACCTCCCCTTGAAATGTGGTCTGGAAGCTGCCAGGGGTTGACTCTTTCGACTCCATTTCATCGAGCAGCTTCTGAGCAGCCGCGAGAATTTCCCGATCGCGATCGGCTCCCGCTTCGAGTAACTTTTTCTGCAAAGGTGCTTTGTAAGTTTCTGGGTCGCTCTCATGTTCTTCTAATACCATTTCGGCCTTCGGTTCCCCAGCAAACTTGCGCTTAATCAATGCCTTTAGCCCTTGATAAGCATCC
>NZ_JAGHZH010000150.1:0-7621 GCF_017746885.1 Roseofilum sp. SBFL
AGCAATAGTCGTATGATGGAAGCTTTAACCCAGGTCTCAGGAGAAGCTAGGGAAGAGCGGCAACAGTTATTTGAAACAGTCCAGAGCCACGATCGCATTCTTGAAAGTAACGCGAGGGCCGCCGAGAGGCAAGAGCGCCTGATTGAAAGTAATGCTCGTGTGATTCAAGCTTTAGCCAATGCTGTAGCAGAAGCAGGAGAGGAGCGGCGACAGTTATTTCAGAGAATGGATCAACGACAAGAAGAGATTCGGAGACTTCAAGAAGAGACTCGCGGACTGCAAACGGAGAATCGCCGTATCCTGGACATCTTGCTCAATCAACAGGAGCGGGAAGATGATGCTACAGATGACTGAAAATCGCACCTACTGATTACAAACTCAAGTCACCTAGAGCATCTTGAATTGCTTGTTTTTGCTCCGCATCGTATCCCCAGCGCTCCAGAAAACTTTGATACTCTCCTGTTCCAGTTTGGGCACTTTCACAGAGCTGTTTGGCTCTGGTTTTAACTTCGGGAAGTTGGAGTTGAGCGATCAGATGGGTAGTACGTTCTTTGACTTGTTGGGAATTGCCTGCCATCTCCAGGTTTTGATTGCGTGTATGGGTAATCGCCATGGCAGTAGACATCGCTACATTTTTGACCAGCAATTCACTGACAATTTCTGGAGAGGTCTGTAATCCTTCAATTACGCCAGAAGTGGGGCGATCGCTCACCGATCGTTTGTCGGTTAGATAGGTGACAAAAAATCCCCTGGCTCCGTTTTCCGTCTTCACTAACTCATTGACGGTGGTTTGAATGACCTCTTCGCTTAATTCTTCCTTTTCCAGGAGGTCAAGAAACGTTTGAGTGAGGGCGATCGCCTGTTCAAAGCTGACATTTTCTGGCACAGTTAAGGAGGGATAAGACATAATCTCAAGTTTAATCGCGATCGTTGACCTTTCGGTATCGGAAATTCTAAATATTGTTATTTTACTCTGCCGTTTGTCACTTGCCTGTTGTCTTTTCGCATTTACTCCCCAATTATGGCCATTGAGTCTTCCTACCCATCCTCTCCCGATCCCAAAAAACGGCGAATGCGTGCAGGTCGCAAAAACTACCAAGCCCAACGCCAAGAACCGGAGATTGATGAATCCCTATTACAAGCTGAAGCAAACGTGGAGGAAACGGACAAACAGGAAGAAAAGTTACGTCCCCACCGATTAGCTGATTATGTGGGACAAAAAGATCTTAAAAGTGTATTGGAAATTGCGATTCAAGCGGCGAAAGCGAGAAAGGAACCGCTAGATCATTTATTACTCTATGGTCCGCCGGGATTGGGCAAAACTACGATGTCCTTAATTTTAGCAGCCGAGATGGGCGTAACCTGCAAAATTAGTGCCGCCCCAGCTTTAGAGCGTCCCCGCGATATTGTCGGCTTATTGGTGAGTTTGCAAGCCGGAGATATCCTATTTTTGGATGAAATCCATCGTCTTTCTAGGGTAGCGGAAGAATTACTATATCCAGCGATGGAGGATTTCCGCTTAGATGTTACCGTCGGTAAAGGGAAAACGGCGAAAACGCGCAGCATTCCCCTGAAACCGTTTACTCTGGTGGGGGCAACCACGCGAGTGGGGGCGTTAACTTCCCCCTTGCGCGATCGCTTCGGATTACTGCAAAGATTGCGCTTTTATGAATTAGACGAATTAAGTTTAATTGTAGAACGGGCGGCTAAAGTTTTAAGCACAGAAATCACGGCCGAAGGAGCGACGGAAATCGCCCGGCGATCGCGCGGCACTCCCCGCATTGCCAACCGGCTTTTACGCCGAGTCCGGGACTATGCCCAAGTCAAACAACTGGGTACAATTTCTGAAGAAATAGCGGCTGAAGCCATGGAACTCTATGATGTCGATCCTTGCGGTTTAGATTGGACAGATCGACTGATTTTAAGTGCCATGATTGAGAATTTTAGCGGGGGTCCCGTAGGTTTGGAAACCCTAGCGGCTGCTACAGGAGAAGATGCCCAAACCATTGAAGAAGTGTATGAACCTTATCTACTGCAAATTGGTTTTTTACAGCGCACTTCTCGCGGTAGAATTGCCTTACCTGCGGCTTGGAAGCACTTGGGATATGCTCATCCTGATGAACCGTATTAAGTCATTTTGCTCTGGGAGTGGCAGCCGGGAATCGGAAATCAGTTGTATGGTAAGGTTAGTTTTGGTTAAGCGATCGTCGACAAGAGGTACTCTAAGTTGAGGAAAGGCTTTTTGAGTTGCTCTATGATCGTCTCAATGATACTTCAGTCATCGACATGACAAAAAAGTTCTTCTAGACTCAGCATGGGGCAATGGAGGGGTTTCTGGTTAGCATTGTTAGCCTACTCCCTTTGTTCCTCCCGAGCGATCGCTGACGATCTCCACCTAGGGAATAGCCAGTGAGTCGTGGGTGCTAGTCCATGGAACAAGAGAGTTGATTTTCCATCCAGGCGATCGCTAAGTTTTCATCAACCGGTTTAGAAAAGAAATAGCCTTGAAAATACTGACAGCCTAATTCTTTAAGTTGTTCAAAATCTTCTGCTGTCTCCACTCCTTCAGCAATGACATCTAAGCCCACATCGGAGGCAATGAGTAAGATCGCTTTAATTAAATTCCACTGTTTCTCTTGAAGAAAAAATCGGTCTATTTTTAGACCATTTACTGCCAAATTTTTGAGGCGACTTAAAGAAGAATAACCGGTACCAAAATCATCAATATCAAACTCAAATCCAAAATCCCTCAATTCTTGAATAGTATTGGTCGCTACCTCCAGATTTTCCATTAACATGGTTTCTGTGATTTCTAAACGAATTTCATAGGGACTAATTTGTAACTCTTGAATTAAGGATTTTAACTGTTCCGAAAACTGGGGATGAAGCAACTGGAGGGGTGACAAATTCAAATTCATGAGTAATGAATAATCTGAGGGCAGTCTATTCTTCCATCTCTTAAGCTGACTGCAAGATTGACGAATCACCCACTGGCCGATTTCATGAATCAAACCCGTTTGTTCAGCCACTGGAATAAAAACACCTGGTGAAATTAATCCTTTTGCCCCATGATGCCAACGAATTAAGGCCTCAAAGGCCATTACTTTTCTAGGAAATAAAGAGACAATTGGCTGATAAACGAGGCTTAACTCTTGTTTATCAATCGCTTGCTTGAGATCGAGTTCTAATTGAATTTTTTCTAGATCTTCTTTCTTAAACAGGGTTAGTGGAAGGGTGGGTTGCTGTTCAATGGTTTGAGCCAAGCGCTCCAACCGACCAATATTTTTAATGGCCATGGCCAACATATACTTGCCTTCTGCTGATTCTGGGGTAACATGGCCACTTTGCATCAGCCGAACCACACCTCGAATGGAGGTTAGGGGAGTGCGAAGTTCGTGACTCAGGAGCATAATTGCTTCGTCCATCGAGAGTTCAGGGTGGAAATCCGGGGGAGTGGATTTAAGATGTTCTTTATCCATAATCGCGATCGCCCCAATGAGTTAGTCGTTTAGTCATGATCACCTTTACTTTAGAGAGGAAATATGAAATTCTTGTGAAAGGATCGGCAATCCCTCGAGCCTTGCAAAGCTGCAAATTGCAATCCATTTTACTTAAATCATACTCAGTGATTAACTCACTAATCTGAATCATTCCTCTGTTTTGAAATCTAGAGCCGCCTCAATTTGATTCGGTAATTCCAGTGGATCAAAAGGCTTGATCAATACTCCAACTCCTCCGGATGCAGCGGCTTCACGACGAGTCATTTGAACTTGAGCCGTCAACCAAATCACGGGAATATGCTTAGTTTTGGGATTCGCTTTTAAGAGCTTTAGAGTTTCTTTACCGTCAATCTCAGGCATCATCACATCCAAGAGAATCACATCGGGTTGGTGTTGTTGCGCCAACTCTACCCCTTCATATCCAGATGCTGTACCCGTTACCTGCCAACCTCTCAACTTTTCTAGACTAATCCGAGCAATTTCTCGAATGTCCATTTCATCATCGATCATTAATATATGTTTGCTTGCCATTTGAGGAAGGACGCTCCGATCGGAGTTAGGATATATAGATTTAATTAAATTTAATAACTAATTCTCACCCTACACTGTAAGTGATAAATAAGGCAATAGCTAACAACTCCCAGTTTCGTAGACCTTCAAAGTCGTTAGATCGTGGCCCTTGTAGTTGCCTTCACAAGGTACAATGGAGCAGGTTCACTTTTGGGGAAAATTATCCTCAGCTTTCCAGTGGGCCCTTCAATCGTCCCTCCCTATTGCCCTCCAGAATCTGGAGGGAGTCGTCCACCTTACTTCCTGAAAAGAACCTTGTCCAATAGTCAAGATAAGAGTAATATTAGTAACCTTATTTGTCCTCCAGAGTCGGATATCCAATATCGGAGTACCGGTTTAATTTGGGGACGATATATCCCTCAACCTGATGAGAATGGATTCCAGCTCAAAGGATTAATTGTTACTGAGGATAATCAGTTCTTCCCCGCTTCCATCCGTTGGGGCTATTTTTTTAAGTGGCTGGAAAAAGATGATAATTTGGAGCAGTTCCATTGGTTTCGCTGTTGGACTAAACCCGATCGCGAAGCGGGCTATCATTTTATTCTTCGCAATGCCCTGAATCCCATCCCAGAGAACCTCAGTGGTGATGTCTTTTCAGTACGGGGGCAGATTATTTTTAATTATGGGGGCAAGATTGCGGTTCGCATCAATCCCAATCGCAAAGATCCCAGCTCTAAGTTAGAAAAGCCATTTAAGATCACCTTTCAAGGTATCTTACCGAACGAACCGAAAAACACTTTAGGAGAGTTTTGGGATTTTATGTTGGGGCGTGAGGGTAAGACATTGGTTGTTCTCGAAGCCAGAAAGATCAAAGATCGATTAAAAGATCGAAAACCAAAAGGGAAGGGTAAACCCAGTGGGAAGCCTTATCCATCGAAACCGAAGCCAGATTCTAAAGAGTCTGATTCTGAGTCCGTTGCTTCCGAATCGTCTGCGTCTGAGTCGGCTACGGAACAATCCTCAGAATCATGACCGGGAATTTGCTCCCCTGGGAATACCAAGTATTGCGGTTAGTTGAGACTATCGAGTAGGCTGTCGATAGGCTGTCGCTCTAGATCTCGACCGATGAAGACGAGGCGGGTTTGCCGGGGTTCATCGGTATTCCAGGGGCGGTCGTAGAATGTATCAAAGCGGTTTCCAACGCCTTGGAGAACTAAGCGCATGGGTTTATTGGGCACTTGCACAAAGCCTTTAATGCGGTAAACTTCGTGGTTTTGGACAAACTGTTGTAGGGTTTGGGTGAGTTGTTTGGGGTCGAAGGCGCGATCGCACACAATCTCAACTGAATTAATATGATCGTCATGCTCATGCTCTTCTTCATGATCGTGGTGACTCGGACGAGAGTCTAGGTTATCTTCAACCGCAGCATTAAAGCCTAACAAAACTTCACTATCAATTTGCCCTTGATGACAAGCCACTTGTTTAACCGCAGGCGAAACCTCCTGTTTTAACCAGTTTTGCACCTGCTCTAAACTGGGTTCATCCACTAAATCCGTTTTCGTCAATAAAACCAAATCCGCACAAGCCAATTGATCTTCAAATAATTCCTCAATGGGCGTTTCATGATCCAGATTCGGATCGGCCTTTCTCTGTTCTTCCAGCGCGTCTAAATCCCCCACTAAAGTCCCCGTAGCTAAGGCATGACTATCCACCACCGTCACTACCCCATCTACGGTTGCTCCATTGCGAATTTCGGGCCAGCGAAAGGCTTGAATTAGAGGTTTCGGCAGTGCCAGCCCAGAAGTTTCAATCACAATTGAATCAAGATGATCTCGACGCTCTAATAGCTTTTGCATGGTAGGATAAAATTCTTCTTGCACCGTGCAACACAAACAGCCATTCGTGAGTTCCACAATATTATTATTGGGGTCTTCTTCTTCATCGCACACTTGACAGGAGCGCAACAAGTCCCCATCAATGCCAACTTCGCCAAATTCATTCACTAAAACAGCAATTTTGCGCCCTTCCTGATTTTGGAGTAAATTACGAATCAGGGTCGTTTTTCCTGCCCCCAGGAATCCAGTGATAATGGTTACGGGAATTTTATGCATGATTCTGTACCTCGCAGAATAGTGATTAAACCAACTCACTTTGGCGGGCATTCTGACTTAGAGATGATGTAGATGTCTTCCATCTCCTTACAGTTGCGGGACAGTGTTGGATTTACACCAAACTTTCCCCGTTACCTCTGATGGCTGCTCCCCACCAGAACCAAAGTATCGTTCATCATACCATAGTGTTGACTTTATGTATGATTATAACATAGTGTTAATTATGAGTATCAAGACTATGCTTATTAGTCAAGTTTAGTTATATCATGAAAGTCAAAAATATTGACGTTCCTATTGAAAAGATCGCTAACCTGTGCCAGAACTGGCATATTCATAAACTCTCCCTATTTGGATCATTCTTGCGGGATGACTTTACCCCAGAGAGCGATATTGATATCTTAGTGGAATTTGAACCGGGTTTTACTCCTGGATTTTTTAAACTCTACCAAATTGAAGAAGAACTTTCAAATTTATTCGATCATCGTCGAATTGATTTAGTGACTTCTAAGTTTCTGAACCATCGAATCCGCGATCGCATTCTAGCAGAAGCAGAGGTTTGTTATGTCGCAGAAGGATAACTGTGTTTATATTGGCCATATGATAGACACAGCAAATAAGGCTCTTGGTTTTGTCTCAGGTGTGAGTCGAGAAGAGTTTGATAATAATGAGCAGTTGCGTTTAGCTATAACTCATCTGCTACAAGTTATTGGGGAAGCAGCGAGACGAGTTTCCCTTGATTTTAGGGAAGCTTATCCTCAAATTCCTTGGAAAGCTATTGTAGGAATGCGAAGTAAAGTTGTTCACGACTATCTTAATGTGGATGAAGATGTTGTTTGGGATACAGTGATTAACGATCTTAGTCCCTTAGTAGCAAGCTTGGAAAACATTATTAGTGATATAGAAAAAAGCGGATAGAATAGAAACTTACAGTCAGATCATCTGTTCTATTCTCACGCCTTATGTTGATGAAACTGCGATCGCCGTAAACATGCTCGATGGCACAATTATGGAAGTAGTATACCTGCGATCGGCCGTTATATCCTTCAACCAGATTTGATATTACTCTGAAATTTCACTGTGGCTAGTTTCCCGTGCTTGATTCGACTCATTTTCATCTCCCACCATTTTTCAATCTGGGCATATTGAGTTAAGAGACTATCTGCTAATACTAATTTAATATTCAAGCCATAATCTCTCAATTCATCAGTATTGCCGGGCTACATAATCGGTTTTCTTTCCTTTTTTTCGATCTCCAGTTTCATCAATAATTACGATGATTTCTTCTCCCCTTAAGGCTTCTAGGGTTTTTCTTAATCTCCGGTTTCTTAATTCCTTGACAGACCCGGGGGAATTGGCTATAAAATGGTGTAAGGATTGAGGCGAGTTGATGCCAACTACTTTAGCTATTTCCGGAAAGGACTTTCTGGGGATAGGAGAAATAATTCCTAAATGTAAGTATTTAAAATATTCATAACTTCTCACCTCACCAAACATCTCTTG
>NZ_JAGHZH010000151.1:0-25923 GCF_017746885.1 Roseofilum sp. SBFL
ACTCAATGGTCGCGATCGCATAACTATAGCATCAGGTTAGAGGGTTACTTGCCCAAAAAATCGCTGGATTTTTTCGCCATCTTTTAACGGCTCAAAGCCAAGTGTAGCCTTAGATTCAAGCCTGTTGTCACCCCCTGAGCCCACGAGGACATGGCGAAGCTCTTGCGATTAGAAAGAGAAGGAATTTTTTAATTTTCTTGTTCCATAGGCTTGCTCTAAACTAGACCAGAGATCGTAGTGGAGAGTTCTAGAGCCGCCTATGCAAGTCGTTCCCCAAACACCAGTCCCCCAAGACTCAATATCCCTCGAAACCCTAACCTTAGATGTGACGGGAATGAAGTGTGCCGGATGCGTCCAAGCTGTGGAACGGCAACTGATTCAACAGCCAGGAGTCCGCTCTGCTTGTGTTAATTTAGTGACGGCTGTAGCGGCAGTAGAATATGAGAGTGGCGCGGTTAATGGCACTCAATTGGCTGAAAAGCTGACGGAATCAGGATTTCCCAGCCAACTGCGATCGCCGGAAAACTTCGGAAATTCCTCACTTTCTCCCCAACAGCGGTATCAAGAGGAACTGAAAGCACATCAAAAAGAATTGGCGATCGCCGCCTCTTTATTGCTGTTATCCTTTACCGGCCATGGATTTCACGATTTACCTCTTCTAAGTTCCATGGCGTTTCACTGGGGTTTAGCCACCCTCGCCCTCCTCTTTCCCGGACGAAGCATCATTATCGAAGGGGCGCGGGGATTATGGAACAATAGCCCCAATATGAATAGTTTAGTCGGCTTGGGGGCGATCGCTGCCTACACCACCAGCACCATTGCCCTGCTCTTTCCCCAAACCGGATGGGAATGCTTCTTTGACGAACCGGTGATGCTCCTCGGCTTTATTCTTCTCGGTCGTACCCTAGAAGCCAGAGCCAGAAGCCAAGCCGCCGCCGATCTCAGTGCCCTCTTAGCCCTACAACCCAAACGAGCGCACCTGATTCCCGTCGGTTCAACGCCGGATGAAACCCCCGTTGATATTGCGGCTGAAACCGTGAAAGTGGGGGAATGGTTGCGAGTCTTACCAGGAGAACGCTTTCCCGTGGATGGGCGCGTCGTCGGTGGAGAAACCACGGTCAACGAAAGTATGATTACCGGGGAAGCGATCCCCGTACCCAAGCAGGCGGGAGATTGGGTTAGTGCCGGAACAGTGAATGAGTCGGGACTCGTCACTCTGGAGACTACCCATGTTGGCTCAGATACAACCTTGGGTCAAATTATCCAATGGGTGGAAAATGCCCAAACCCGTAAAGCGCCCATTCAACAACTGGCTGATACGGTAGCCGGTTATTTTGTTTACGGCATTATGACGATCGCCACATTAACCTTTCTCTTCTGGCAACTGTGGGGCGTGCAACTGTGGCCCCATATACTAGCAACTGGGGAAACTGCCTATTCTCCCGTCCTACTGAGCTTAAAATTGGCGATCGCCGTTTTAGTCATTGCTTGTCCCTGTGCCCTAGGGTTAGCCACTCCCACCGCCATCTTAGTCGGTACAGGAATTGGCGCAAAACAAGGCATTCTGATCAAAGGCGGACAAGCTCTACAACAACTCAACGCCATTGACTTAATCAGTTTTGACAAAACCGGAACTCTCACCCAAGGCACTCCCGTAGTCACCGATTGTATCCCCAATCCGGCCCTAGGTTGGAGTAGCGATCTCCTCCTGGGAACTGCGGCAGCCGTTGAACAAGGCACGAACCATCCCCTCGCCCGTGCTATTTTAGACGCAGCCCAAAAGCGGGAATTAATCTTACCTGCGGCGGAAAGTTTCCAAACCCTTGCCGGTTATGGCGTTCATGCCTGGGTGGAGCAACAACAAGTACTGTTGGGAACCCCCGAATGGTTAGCGCAACAAGAGGTTATTTTACCCGCGAATACTGAAGAAATTGACCAACTTGCCCAAGAGGGTAAAACCGTCGTAGCGATCGCCCTCAATGGCCAATGGGCCGGATGGTTAGGGATTATCGATCCCCTGCGTCCCCAAGCAAGGGAAACCCTGGAAACTCTGCGGCAGATGGGCTTAAGCGTGATGATGCTAACCGGCGATCGCCAAGCAACCGCCCACGCCGTGGGGGAAAAACTGGGACTGAGTCAGGACGAAATTCAGGCAGAAGTGAAACCCGAAGCCAAAGCCGAGGCGATCGCTACGTTACAAAAATCTGCCCGCGTCGCTATGGTCGGAGATGGCATCAACGATGCTCCTGCTCTAGCTCAAGCGGATGTGGGCATTGCCCTCCAGAGCGCCACTGAAGTAGCGATGGATACCGCACAACTGGTTTTGATCGGCGATCGGCTCGCCGACATTCCCCACGCGATCACCCTTGGTCGAGACACCTTTAGCAAAATTCGCCAAAACCTCTTTTGGGCCTTTGCCTACAATATCCTTGCCATCCCCCTAGCTGCGGGTGTGTTTCTGCCGCAATTCGGTATTCTCCTCTCTCCAGCGACTGCGGGTGCATTCATGGCCTTTAGCTCCGTCAGTGTCGTCACCAACTCTCTGCTGTTGCGCCGACGTTACCCCACTTGACTCTCTAACCTTCGCCCTAGGGAATGGGGAATGGGCAATAGGCAAGAGGCAATACACAATAGCTTATATTACTACTGTTGGCAGATCCGTTCCCCTACTTCACAATATGACTAGAATCGATTAAAATTGTCACTTTGTTGTACTCATCTGGGGGCTTCCATTCTCCAGTTATTGTACTCATGGTTTCTCTAAAAATACTCCCAATTAGAGTAACTATCTCCATCAAGAGCGTTTAAACTAGAAAAGGAATCCCAAAATCTACGGTTAACAAGGCTTCGTGTCCTTTGCCCCTTCCCTAAAACCTCTTAAATGAGGACTAAACCCTAAGTTATTGATGTTATTGAATAGGTATAATCTAAATAATGACCGAAACTTCTGCCCAATCTAACCAAAATCATCTCCTCATTATTGAAGACGATAAGGGACGGCGAGAATTTACACTCGAAGCCCCAGTTTACTCCATTGGTCGCCATGAACAGAGCGATATTCGCCTATATTCCCAATTCGTCTCTCGTCGCCATGCGACCCTAGTTCGGTTACCCAAAGAAGACGGAAATTACTATTACCGCATCGTTGACGGTAATCTTAAAGGCAAAGGAAGCGCTAACGGGATTATGGTCAATGGTAAAAAAGTCCCCACCCATGACCTCAAGAATGAAGATGAAATTGTCTTCGGTCCCCAAGTAAGAGCTAGTTATTATCTATTAGTCCGGGAAAGCGTGGTCACGACTCCCGCATCAGATGAATTCGATATTACCTTAATTAGCCCCGGTATGATGGGCGAAGAAGATATATAGTCCTACGTACTGGTAATGGGTAATAGGTCATGGGTAATAGGTAACAGGTCATTGGGGATCTTCCCTTACTCCCTACGCCCCACTCCCTACTCCACTACTGGCCATCGGGTTATCCAGGAACTGTATCAATCAACTTCAATTGACTGCTGTCTTGAATTTGCTTGCTAACCTGTTGGAACAGTTGATGACAGTGATTGTCCAGTTGTAAAGGTAGCTCTTCGTTTTTGGCCACTAAGGTCATTTTAATTTCCGTTTCAGTAGCGGTTGTGTTATCAATCAACACTTCCACGGTAACTAATTTGCCAAAAGGGACTTTGCCAGGCTTTTCGCGTCCCATGAGGTACTCGGCTCTATCGTATTGAACCTCAATATTCAAGGATTTGAGAATCTCAATCAACGACTGCCGGAGATTGTTATTGGGAAGCGCTACTGTAAATAAACAAGTGTACCGAGCCATAAAACACTCCGGACGTAAAACACGGATAATTTTAACTATATTATCGAAACTCATCTTACCAGTCATTCCCTCTCTTATTGACACGAGAGAATGAGTGAGGTGGGTACGATCGCCAAAAAACTATGATTGTAGAACCATTAGAGCGTTTTTCCCCTGGGTTGGGCAAGTTAATTGTATTTGAGGGAATTGAGGGTGCAGGAAAAACGACCCAAATCCAGCAAACCTCAGAGTGGCTGAGGTCTTGGCTCTCTCAAGAAGTCCTGATCGCCAGGGAACCCGGAGGTACACCTTTGGGCGAACAGTTACGGGCGGTGTTATTGGGGGATAGTTGGATTTATGATATTCCAGAGTTGTTACTCTATGCAGCCGATCGCGCCCAACATATCCAAGCGTTTATCCAACCTGCACTGAAGGCAGGCAAAATTATTTTATGCGATCGCTTCACCGATTCGACCCTCGCTTATCAGGGCTACGGTCGTGGTTTAAGTTTAGACTTAATCCATCAACTCAATCAAATTGCTACACAAGGTATCCAAAGTGATGTCACCCTATGGTTGGATGTCGATGTGGAAACTGGACTTAAACGAATGCGCCAAAGGGCATCAGCCGATCGCATGGAACAAGAAGATCTGGCCTTTCATCATCGCGTCAAACAGGGCTTTGAGAGTCTGTCCCACACCTATCCAGAGCGCATGATTCGTATTGATGCCAATTTGCCCGAAGATCGGGTACAGGCTCAGATTCGGACTGCCCTTAAAATCAGGATGAACGGTTAATATAGCGCTGTGGGCTAGGGAATGGAGAATGGGGAATGGGGAATGGGGAATAGGGAATAGGGAATAGGGAATGGGGAATGGGGAATAAGTTATTGTAGCTAGGTTTCAGTATTGAGCCGGAGTCCTAACTAACTCTTTCTCTGCTATAGGAGTAAACCATACCAACCTGAAGCTATGGAATGGATACATCATGTTGAAGAAGCTTTTAGTGGCTTCATTGGAATCATTCAACTAGCCTTTGAGATGATCGCTGTGTTTTGCATTCTCCTTGGTTTGGTGCAAACTCTGCGATTAGCGATCCAACTGATGCCTCAAATGAAGCTGATGCCACAAGGGAATTCGGATACTCCTTTTGTACTGCTGCGAATTAAATTGGGGTCTTGGTTGGCGTTGGCGCTGGAGTTTCAGCTAGGGGCGGATATTTTAGCAACAACAGTTGCGCCAAGTTGGGAAAGTTTGGGAAAATTGGGGGCGATCGCCATTATCCGAACATTCCTCAATTATTTCTTGAATCAGGAATTAGTGGAGCAAGTCGAATTACGAGAGAAACTCAATGAGCAAAGCCAGTTACAATCTGGAGAATAGCGATGAATTTCAAGTTTACCGCCTCAAGCCATTAATTCCTAACTTCCTCGGTCATCGATTTGTTGTACAGACACATCGATCGCCTCAACATCAATTGTGCCATCGGGAGTTAAACGCGTAAACTTGCCAGAGACGACTTTCAGGGGTTCCCCACAACCAGGACAGCGCACTTGAGTGTTATTTAACGCCGGAAATGAGGTTTGGCACACGGGACAAGAAGACTCAATCAGATTTCGTTGCAACCACCAGCGCAGAGCAATAAGAAAAATAACAGGAGCGATCGCCAATAGGACAATCAGAATCAGAATCGAATGGACAATCCAGCCCAAACCCACCGATCCTAACAGCCAAATTCCCCCAAAAAGGGCTAACCAAAAGCCAATACCGGATAGGTTAATCTGAAGTTTTTTCCAATCGTTTAAGTTCACGATCGCCTCCTTATGGGGTTGTCTCTTCCTAGGATAATGGCTCAGTTACCCAATTGTCAGTTATGGAGAAGTTGAGCTAACCGTTGGGTAAAGGCTGGTTTTCCAAACCCAGAGAGAGCTTGTTCCCGTAACCAGGAACCGTCACAGCGGCGATCGCCCCCTTGCAGAATTTCGATACATGCCGTTGCCACCGCTTCCGGGTCTCGGTAGGGGACTTGCCACCCCAAACGCCCATCTTCCAGGGGATCGGCGGAACCATCATTATCCCCTGATAATACGGGGACACCGCAAGCCATCGCTTCAAGATATACAATACCAAAGCCTTCTTGGGATGGCATAATATAAGCATCGGCAAGACGATAGTGATCGACAAGAGCCTCATCAGGCACAAAACCAGCGAAGACGATGCGATCGCTCACTCCCAGATCCTCAGCTAATTGCTCTAACCGAGGGCGATCGTCTCCCCGTCCAATCACCAAATACTTCACATCTGAGATAGCGTGAGCAATTTTGGGTAATGCTCGGATAGTCACATCAACCCCTTTATAAATATCTCCACTCCATAACCGAGCAACCGTCATTAACACTTTGGCATTCTCTAGCTGATAAGTTTGCACTAACTCCAGATTTTTAGGCCCTGGGGTAAACACATCCCCATCGATCGCACAGGGGAGCAGCTCAAATTTCTGGCGATCGACTTGATTATTGATACTCGTCCGATCTCGACTATAACGGCTAATCGTCCAAACCCATTCCGCTTTTTGGAGGGCATTGTAATATTTCGGCGCTAAAGGTTCCCACACTTCTTTACCATAGGTTAATACCGTATAAGGAATGCCCAGAGGCTTGCATAACAGTTGTATCAAGTGCGCTAAATACACATGGCCACAAAACACGCGACGAGGCCGTTTTTGGAGTAAATGAAGAAAGAGCGTACTGGCTAAATGAATTCGACCTAACCAAGCTTGTTCTTTTTTGAAGTAATAAAACTTCAGACCCGGTTCACCCTCAAAAGGATTATCACATCCCGCTTTATCTCGCAACAGGTAAACTTCAGCCCTTTGATCGGGGTCTTGAGCGCACAGTTGTGTATAACTGCTGAGAATATCTTTAACATAGGATTGGATACCTCCTTCCAGGCTAAAGATTTCTAAAAAAACAAATATATCCATGGGAATAGGGAATAGGGAATAGGGAATAGGGAATAGGAGATCTCCGTGTTCCCCTATCTCCCTATCTCTCCCTGTTTTAATAACTCCAAATCCTGTTTTACCATTTTCTCAATCAATTGTTCAAAACTCACCTGCGGATGCCATCCTAATTTCGTCTTTGCCTTGGTCGGATTCGCGACCAATTGAAAATGTTCATCTTTTCGTAAAAACTTGGGATTAATCGTGACATGGTCTTCCCAATTTAAATCGACACAAGCAAACGCTGTAGCAACCAAATCCTGAACGCTATGTAGTTTTCCTGTCCCAATTACATATTCTTCTGGTTCATCTGCTTGAAGCATTCGCCACATGGCTTCCACGTGATCGCCAGCATAGCCCCAATCCCGTTTTGCTTCTAAACTTCCCATCTCTAAATTTTCTCTCAAACCCAACTTAATTGAAGCGGCTGCTAAAGACACTTTTCGAGTAACAAAATTTCGGGGTCGGCGAGGAGATTCATGATTATATAAAATTCCACTACAGGCAAATAAACCATATCGTTGCCGATGATGTACCATAGTCCAATGGGCATGAAGTTTAGCCGCTGCATAGGGATTTTTGGGTCGAAATGCGGTTTCTTCATCCTGGGGAGAACACTGCACATCGCCAAACATTTCCGAACTACTGGCCTGATAAAATCGGGTATCTAAATCTCCTTTACGCACAGCATCGAGTAAGCGCGTTGCGGTTCCGGTTACTAAGTCTAAAGTGCCTAACGGATCGTTCCAAGAATCTGGGACAAAACTAGGGGCAGCTAGATTATAAATTTCATCTGGATGCTTGGCTTCAACCATTTCAATCAAAGCCTCACTATCCGTTAATTCTACAGGATAAATCTCGATCCGTTCTGCTAACTCTCCTAGTTTAGAAACATTTTTTTTGCGTTGAGGAGAGACTAACCCGACTACATGATATCCTTTTCCTAAGAGTAGCTGACTCAAGTAATAACCGTCTTGACCTGTCACTCCTGTAATGATTGCTGTTTTGGTCATGGGATAGTTGGTAAAGTGTGTTTCTATTTTTATGTTAAGTCATCTCTGGGGGATTGAACTAGGATAGGGGATTGCGAAGGGCGCAAAGCCCAATGAAGAGATCGCTTCGAGATCTGTTCAGAAATTTAGTAAAATTCTACCGAATAATCAGTATTTTTGTTTCACTTGGAGTTGTGCAATTCGATCGCACAACTCCATTCGTTGCTAGACTCTGTAGAAACCCCCATTGACAGATCCTTCATGAGTCATAATCAGGGCAAAAACCTATCTTTGTTTCAGTTTGAAGCTGATTTTGTGCAAGACCTGCGCTGTATTCCTATGCAGGTACGGATGAAATTGGATACTTGTGGCGTGAAACTGAAGTTAACCCATTGGCATCAATTGACGGTAGAGGAGAGAGAAGAGCTGATGGCTTTACCTTGTGAGACTCTAGAGGAACAGCAAACCTATCGGGAACAGTTGCGAGAGTTGGTCTTCGCGAAAACGGGGGGATTTCCCAAGGATCTGGCGATCGATCCCGATCGCCCTTGGATGGATGCAACAGTTATACCCACAGTTGTAGTGGAAAAGGCGGAGAGTGTGACGGTTAATTTGACTCTGGAGCAATGGTCAAAACTGACTCCAGCCCAGCGTTTTGCCTTAATTAAACTGAGTCGCCCCAGTCATGAAAATCACAATTTTGTCCCTGCATTGAGGGAATTTCAGATTTTGCCATGAGCCAGGATTTGTTTGTGGAGTTGAAGGGGGAAGGGTTCCCGATATTGTGTTTACATGGCCATCCAGGGACAAGTGGCTCCCTGTCCGTATTTACCGATCGCCTCTCTCAAAGGTTTTGGACGTTGGCCCCAGATTTGCGCGGTTATGGTCGTTCCCAGGTACGAAAAGAGTTTGAGTTAACCGATCATTTGGCCGATCTTGAGGCGCTTCTAGGACGGTTGGGAATTGACTCATTTTTGCTCTTGGGATGGTCTTTGGGGGGTATTTTGGCCCTGGAGTTGGCTTTGAGACATCCGCAACGGGTGAAGGGGCTAATTCTGATTGCTACAGCAGCTCGACCCCGTGGGAATCATCCTCCAGTCAATTGGAAGGATTATCTGTATACGGGGATAGCAGTACTGTTGAATGGGATCAAGCCAGGATGGGAGTGGAATATTGAGCAGTTTGGGAGGCGATCGCTCTTTCGCACCTTAATCCGACAACATACCCCCCAAGCCTATCGCTATTTAGCTCAGGAGGGCACAAGAGCCTATCTCTCGACTTCTCGGGCCGCCCATCAAGCCTTGAATCGGGCCCTGAGAAAGCGCTACGATCGCCGAGATGCTCTCGCTCAGATTCAATGCCCAGCTTTAGTTTTAGCTGGGTCACATGATTGTCATATTACAGCCGATTCCAGTTGGGAAACCGCACAAGCTCTATCCAAGAGTCAATGGCACTGTTATCTACAAACTGCCCATTTGTTCCCTTGGGAAGTCCCTAACCTGGTTTTAGCCGATATTGACCATTGGTTAGACTCTCAGGCCTGGTAATGGGTAATGGGTAATTTTGAAACCCGGCTTTCCCTATTCCCTATAATTCCCTATGGCCTCCTGCCGATTACCGATTTCCCCCAAGTCTCCAGAAATAGTAAGGGCTTCAGGCTTACACTGTTTAATCAGGGTACTGATGCCTTCAGCAGCTTCAGCTTTGAGATCCTCTTCATAACCGTGTTGGGCTTCTTCCGCTTCTTCTATGCTCTGAAAGGGGCCAAAGTAGTAAGTACAAGAGGGTGTTTGGGTTTTGATTTCAATCCAGTAGGCGAAACCAAGGAAGTTTTGGGTATTCACTAACAAATCTTGGACGTTATTCATTGACTAGCCTGCCTATTGACTTTGCCGATGGACAATAAAGTTGAGCGGACGATATTGAGCGATGGTCATATTTCTTTACATTTTGTTATACATGGTTCAATTTATTTTGGCAATTGCTCTGACCAGAAATATCCAAAGGGGTAGTCCACCGTTGCCGGTAGATTTCATAAAGGCTCATTCCAGCAGCAACAGAAGCATTGAGGCTGGGGGTATTACCTGGGAGAGGGATAGAAATGAGAAAATCACAATGGCGCTGGGTTAGTAAATTTAGCCCACTGCCTTCTGAACCAATGACGAGGGCGATCGCCCCAGAAAAGTTAACTTTAGGGAGAGCTTCTCCTGATTCGGCAACAGTTCCATAAATCCAAAATCCAGATGCCTTCAATTCTTCCAAGGCCCTAGCTAGATTGACAACCCTAGAAACCAGGAAAGATTCTAAAGATCCGGCTGCAACTTTAACCACGGTGGAGGTGATCCCCACAGCTCGCCGTTGGGGGATCACGAGACCCTGAGATCCCAAGGCTTCAGCCGTGCGAATCATTGCCCCTAGGTTATGGGGATCGGTAATTCCATCAGCAATAACTAAGACCGGATTGGGGCTTTGTTCTTTGGCTCTGGTAATCAGATCGGATAACTCTATATATTGATAAGGAGCCACCTGAACGGCAACTCCTTGGTGATTTCCCCGCTCTGTAATTTGGTCGAGTCGGCGATAGTCTACCTCATCAATGACGGTTCCGTTCGCTTTAGCCTGGTTGAGGAGGGTATGAAATCGAGAATCATACCTCATTTTGGCTGTAATCCAGACACGATTGATATGCCGTTCTCCTTTAAGGACGGCGAGTACTGGATGGAGACCATAGATTAGGTCGGGGTTCGAGTCCTCCACAACTTCTGGCGATCGCTCTTGGGGTGACTCTTGGGGAGTTTCTACCGCAGACGGGCGATGCTTGAGTACAGGTTTGGGTTTGCCTTTGAGTTGAGGACGTGAAAAACGTCTCCCCTCGGATTTCCGTTGAGGACGGGGTTTATGGAATGCTGCCATAGGATTAATCGTATCTAAAGGTGTAGTTTGCCCGATCGCTTTTTCGGCTGTCTGTCGAACAGGACACATTTTTAGTTATTCATCAAGATTAAGCATCCCCAATAACTGATGCAATCGAGAGGGGTCGCTTAAATAGAGATAACCAATGAGGGTTTCTAAGCTAGTCGCTTGTTGATAAATTTGGGGGTCTAAGCGTCGGGGGGAACGATGGACACTATTGCGACCCCGCCTAACCATATCTAACTCTTCTGGACTTAAGTAGGGAATTAGGGTTTGTAGATATTGAGCTTGCTGTTCAGCGCGAACCTGTTGGACAACCGCTTGATGATAGAGTGGCGATTTCTTGGGAGGCATTAGATAATAAGTCCGCATGTACAACTCATATACAGCATCCCCCACATAGGCTAAAGCCGCTGGCGATAATCGTTGCAAGTCGATAGGATCGGGAACTATCGATCGCGGGTCGAGTACCACTAAGTGCCCCCACCACAATTAAAATAGGAAGCTATCCAGTAAAAGGACTGGATAGCTCGGTTAAGACCTATCCTGGTCATCAGTTCTTCGTATTTTCAAGGGCTTGGTCAATCGTGTCACACACCGATAGGAACTTTTCTAGTCGAACCAGTTTTACAGTTTGCAATACACGAGCATTGGCAACCACTTGTAGACTTCCTTCTTCAGTCTGAGCTTTTTTCACCAATTGGACTAAAGCTCCTAACCCAGAACTATCCACAAAATCAATCTTAGACAGGTCTAGGATAATGTGCTTTGGCCCTTCATCAATACATTTACCGATGACCTTACGAAATGCGGGTTCAGAAAATGCATCTAATAAACCCGTGAGGCGAAAAATTTGTGCATTACCGCTGACGCTGCGTGTGCCTCTTAAACTAACAGTCAGGGTGAGTGGTTCAGCCTTAATTCTACCCTCCTTTGATTTCAGATCAAATCAACGAATTTTTAGGGGTAAACCCCATGAAAGGACTATTCAAGATTGGACAGTCGGAGATCTAGATTAACATTTCTGATGTCCCTTATGCCATAGTTTCCAGGGAACTTAGGCCGCGCGGTAATTTTCCATGGCCTGAATAAAGTTTTCAAACAGATAATCAGCATCATGGGGGCCAGGACTTGCTTCTGGGTGATACTGAACCGAGAAGATTGGCAGTTCTTTATGGCGCAGTCCGGCGATGGTTTTGTCGTTTAAGTTCAGATGGGTGACTTCTACTTGGGGATCGAGAGATTCCCCACTAATGGCAAATCCATGGTTTTGGCTGGTAATCTCCACTTTTTGCGATAGTCCAGCGGGTTGATTGAGACCTCGATGACCAAATTTGAGTTTATAGGTTTGCGCTCCCAGGGAGAGTCCCAGAATTTGGTGACCCATACAAATGCCAAACATGGGTTTTCCAGCCGTGAGTAGCTGTTTGGCCGTTTCAACGCCTTCAGTCACCGCAGAAGGGTCTCCTGGCCCATTGGACAAGAAGATACCATCGGGGTTATGGCGAAGGATTTCTTCAGAGGGAGTATTAGCCGGAACCACAATGACACGGCAACCATAGCTGGCTAACCGACGCAAGATATTCCGTTTGACTCCAAAATCGATCGCCACTACGGTATATTTTTGTGTATTATCTTTAATGCCTTCGGGGTTGAATTCCCAGAGATCTGGCGTGGTGTCTGACCATTCGTAGGTGGAAGCGGTGGTCACTTCACGAACTAGGTTCAGTCCGTTCATGTTGGGGGCTTGTTTGACTTTTTCGAGCAGTTGGTTCCGATCGAGAATTTCGGTGGAGATGCCCCCATTCATGGATCCAAAGCCCCGGAGCTTGCGGGTTAGAGAACGGGTGTCGATACCGTAAATACCGATAATATTATGTTGTTTAAGATAGTCGGGTAGGGATTCCGTGGAGCGCCAATTACTGGGCACACTGCAAATGTTGCGAGCGATCGCTCCTTTGACGTAGGGGCGATCGGATTCTTCGTCATCTAAGTTAACCCCAGTGTTGCCCAATTCCGGATAAGTAAATGTTACAATTTGGCCACAGTAACTGGGATCGGTGAGGACTTCTTGATAGCCTGTCATTCCCGTATTGAACACAACTTCTCCGAGGGTGGTTCCAGTTGCACCGAAAGACCAACCGCGATAGGCTGTGCCATCAGCAAGGACGAGGAGGGCGGGTTGAGCATCTTTGAGTGGCATAGGCATCAAGCAGGATTAAGAACGCTGGTTATTATCGCACAGGGGAAAAGGAAGCTATGGTTTTTTTAGATTGTTTTTGCCAATGAATACTCAGATCGGGTTAGAACCGGTGAAAGGCTTAATTGTATTAGGAATGGCAGTCGGGATCGTAGCCTGTGGGCGATCGCCCGTTGAGGGGTCCGATCCGCCAACCCCAGAAGTCCCCCAGGCGATTGTCTCCCCTTCCCCTTCTCCCTCGGCAGCCCCCTCTCCAGTTGTCCAAGATCAAAAAACCCTACAACGAGCCTTAGATAAAGCCTATGGTGCAGCCAGTATCGCCCAGTCTGCCGCATCTCCAGGGGATTGGCAGTTAGTGACACGGCAATGGCAACAGGCGATCGCGCTTCTCCAACACATCTCACCCCAAAGTCCCCACTATGCCCTAGCTCAACAAAAAATCAATGAATATCAGAAAAACCTGACTTACGCTCAAAACCAAAGTCAAAACGCTTCCCCAGCGCCTGCTCCCACCCCCCAAATTATTGCGGTTAAACCTGTCACCCCCGTTCAACCGGTTCGACGCAGACCCTATTCTGCTCAACCGGGCAGCATTCAAACTCCCATTAAGCGCCGAGAGGGAGGAACACCAGTGATTGATGTGGTGTTTAATCAGACCCAAAGCTTTGAAATGATCGTTGATACGGGAGCAACAGGAGTAGTGATTACCCAAAAGATGGCCCAATCCCTGAATATTCCTCTCATCGGGTCTGCAAAAATGGATACTGCGAGTGCCAAAGGAGTTACAGTCCCCATTGGTTTGGTCGAATCTATTGCCGTTAAAAGTTTAGTTGTGCAGAATTTACCCGTGGTTATTGCCGGTTCCCAGTTGGACATTGGCTTACTCGGCCATGACTTTTTTGGCGATTATGACCTGATTATCCGCCAAGACCAGATTGTCTTTCAACCGAGGTAATTAACGATTATTAAGTGTTAATGATGTAGTTTTGTCCATAATTCCTCCTTAATCCGATTTAAAATAGAACTCTCATCTAAACCTGATAAAATGCGGCTAACGACTGCTTTTGGCCCATCCGGGCCCCAAGATGCGTCATTGGCTAAATATTCTTTGGTCACTTGGCCAATGCCATAGGAAGATAGGGCAGAAATGGCTGCTTGACTGATAGCGACAGATAAATAGGGTGCTAAGGCAACTCCTCCCGTCACGGGAGTCGCTAAACCGAGTAAACCTTTGAGACTACTGAGTCCCAGGTTGGCGAATAGTTCTCCGGCGCTAATACCTCCCATGGCGATCGCAATTTTTTGGAGTAAATTCAAGGCCCCTTGTTGGGTCATCTGTATACCATAGAGCTTAGATAAATTCAGGATCATCACCACATCAACGATCGCTGCACTGAGTAAATCGATCGCCGTAACCGGATTTAGGGCGATGGCTAATCCCTTGACCCTCACGGAATTCCAGATGATTTGATTCCCCTTCCCCTCACGAATTTCCATCTTTCGTTGAACTAACCGCTCATTCACCGTATCGGCGTAGAGCATGGTATTTAACGCGACTAAAGACTTGCCTTCGCGATCGAGCAATTCCAAAATCTTCAGTTTCAAATCCTCCACTTGCGGTTCTCCCCGCACCAGTTTCACCCCCAAACTGCCATCCGGCTGTAGTACCCCTTCCGGAACCAACGGACAAGCAGCCGCCATCACAATTTCCTCTGGGGACAACAACTCCTTTACCCGTTCGTCGCGAATTTTTTCATAAATCATCATCCGGTCAGTATCCGGATATTGATCGATCTTATTAAACACCAGCAAAATCGGCTTACTCTCGGCTCGCAAGAGAGACAAAGCTTCGTATTCTACCTGGGTCATATCCCCAGCAATCACGAATAAAATTAAGTCTGACTGCTTCGCCACCTCGCGAGCAAGAGCCGCTCGCTGCTGACCATTGACCTCATCAATTCCTGGCGTATCTATGAGCTTAATTTGAGCCTGTCCTTGATGGCCAATGGTCACCCGTACTAACTCTGACTCCTGTTGATCGCAAACTTCCCAGGACGCTCCATGAATAGCGCGAGTCACTCCATGGATAGGGCCGGTTTCAAACACTCGATCTCCTAACAGTGCATTCAGCACTGAAGATTTACCCCGTCCCACCAAACCAAATACGGCAATTTGTACCCGACTTTGTTCTAACTTGTCGAGCATTCCTTGTAAATCTTCAATTTCTGCTTCTAGACCCGACCGTTCTGAATGGCTCAAATCCAAATTTGAGACCAAGGATTGTAAAGATTCCGTGGCCTGTTTATAGTTTAATTCCGCTTGAATATCGGCGAAGCTAAGAACGGTTTGTTCCAGTTCTTGCTCAAAATCTGCTGCACTCATGGATCAATTAAAAATAAAAAATTAATTCCCTAAACTCGCCCCTACCAGTTAATTATTTCGGCTACCGCCGACCTGAAAATTGTTAATTTTTAATCAATCCCCGCATCCTTGTACGATGGATCAAAAGACACCTCTAGCCCTAAACTCTGTAGTGCAAATGTTCCCGAATCTTGGGTATAAGATTGAAAAGACCACTGCTGTTTTCCATGGCAACGGAAAATATCTACTCGCTGCTGTTTTGTGTTCACTAGCACATATTCTTCCCACGTCTCCAAGGTTTGATAATCATTAAATTTATCCCCGCGATCGAATCCTTCTGTACTGGGAGATAACACCTCCACAATTAATTTAGGAAATTGCTTATACACCGAAGTTTCCCGATCCCTCGGATCGCCAGCAACCATTAAATCGGGATAATAAAACCGATTCTGTTTTTCTATCTGTGCCTTTACATCGTTGAAATAGACCTGACAATCCGTTCCTCGTACATGATTGCGGAGCAACATATACAAATTACCACCAATAATATTATGGCTATCAGTACCTCCTGACATGGCATACATTTGACCATCAATATATTCATGTCTGATGGTATTCTGTTCTTCGATTTCCAGATACTCTTCTGGGCTGATAAAATCGGATTTAGGGCGCGCAACCATACGTTTTTATAGATTTTCCATGGCTTGGATGACCTGACTCCATTTTAGACGAACGGATATCTACAACCCCAAACTAACCAGGAGAAATGGTATTGGGGAGCTGCATGAGAGCGCTTTGCGATGTTATGGGGTACGATACCGAATCCTCAAAGTCATGTAGTACAATCCTATTCCTTATTCCCCATTCCCTAGCGCTTTGCGCTAGTAAGTGTACGCTTGCAGATCGGGCTATCTTTTTGGGCGATCGCCCAATCCCTCAGTTTAACGGATGATCGAGAGATCGACTTTACCGAAGTTGGTACTTAGGGCGACATTCATATGTTCTAGAGCATGAACCAACCAAGAAACAGTAGACTTCGTGGAGTTTTCATAGTGGTTATAGAGGATAGCGAGGCGCTTTTCTAAGTAGGGTTTGACTTTACGGCAGACTAGGACAATTTTGAGCAATAGTCCAATGGTGGCTGTGGGACCGTTATTGGAGAGGAGGTCAATAAAGGTATAGTGTTGGGGGTTCTGTTGACCCTGAACTACCATGAAGTTTAAAAGTTGACTACAAGTACGGATCGTGAGGAAGTCACTTGGTTTTTGATCGTCGCTTTGGGGGAGGGTATTACTGAGATGCTCGTAGAGTTGTTTATTAAACTTCCGTTGACCATAGCTGGATTCGATGGAGCTTGAGAGATATTCATAAAGACTATCTTTGTACTCTCTGAATGTTCTCACTTGATGGGTATGGGTGATAAAGGATTGAGCTAAGTCTTGGTGAGTATACGATCCTTCAACTTTACCAATATAGTGTTTGAGTGCGCCGACTAATTCGCGATCGCTCAATAGAGTAGGATTTTCTTCCGGTTTGACCAGTCGTTTGGCCTTTTCTGGGGAACATAGGCGCAGCATCTGGCTTTGCCGAACTCGATAGGTGACATACTGGGACAGGTTTTTCTCAAACTTTTGTTGCATTTGAGTTTGAACTTGTCTGACAGTATTTTGTTGCTCTGAACTACTTTGGTCGCTTAACATGCAGTGGGAATAGAGGTAGGGATAGCGGTGAATAAGCTGTTTGAGAGGAACCCGATCCCCTGCTGGCTTGGGTGTGGCGCTAAAGACTTCCGCTAACCGAGAGAGCGTTACATATTGTTCTGTGTTTGTAAAGTCTTGAACTAAAGAGCGCAGACGATGAACGGAGCGCATTTGGGTCAATCCACCATTGAGACCCTTGCGGCTACGATCGAATAGGTGGACTAAATCTGGAATGCTATTTTGATGTTGGGGATAGGTTCGCCACTGGTTAATTAGAATATGACAACAGCGGTTAATGACAAATTTAAAGTCCTCTTCTGCCCCTTTAGCCGAGGTTAGGGCATTTAAGGCAGCTACTACTTCTTGATTATCGTATCCGAGTCCATGGATAAATAGTTGCTGGAATCGATCGACGAGTTGCTCGGGGGTTTCTGCTTGGACACATTCGAGGAGATGCTCATAGATCACCTGTTCTTGAGCAATTCGGTTGGATTTGTTATAAGTAGTGTTCGTTCGCCTGTTCATTGTACATCCCCCTAGATTTGAATATATATATGGGGGTTATCCCCTTTCGTGCTTTACTCAATACGATCGAGACCTTGACCCTATAGGTTTATCTATTCTATTTCAGTATATGGATGGTTTCCAGTTAAGGTCTGGGCACCCTATGTTTTTCTTATCCGTAAATTATATAACTTTTATTATTCCCTATTTTCCCCCTGAATGGGGTCACCCTGCATCCGTTAATTCTGGGAATTTTGAGAGGGAGTTTGTCTGCTCCAGATCGGGATAAACCCTGATAAATCGCTGCATTTGAGCGATCGAATGATAGTCTCAAAATTATCCTCCTCTATAATTTACCTGCAATTGAGAGAATTTTTTTTAAAGTTTTGGTAAAGCACCTCCTTTTGATCCGAGTTTTCTGTAAAGCTTCAGTGAATTTATGAGGTATCCTGGAAATTAAGACTTCAGCAATGAAGGACAGCAAAGTATATTGGTTAGAGGAATAGTTAGGTCATCATGACATTTCAGGTCACCCTTGCCCAGTTAATTGATGTTCTAGGGGCTACGGTCATCCATGAGCCACAATTAGACCAGACGTTAGAAGTGACGAGTATTTCGACTGATACTCGTTCTCTGGTTCCTGGATCGGTTTTCGTGGCTTTGCGAGGGGAAACCTTTAATGGTCATGATTTTGTTGATCGGGCGATCGCCAAAGGCGCGGTTGCCTCTATTGTCGATACTCTGGTTCCCGATGGGGGTCTTCAACTACAAGTTGAAGATACATTGGTTGCTTATCAAACTGTAGGCAGTTGGTGGAGAAGGACGTTCGATATTCCAGTGATTGCGGTCACTGGATCTTGTGGCAAAACTACCACAAAAGAATTAATTGCGGCTGTTTTAGCCCACCTCAAAGGAAGTAATCGTACCAAAAAAATTCTCAAAACGCAAAAAAATTTTAATAACGAGATAGGGGTGCCAAAAACACTCTTGGAATTATCAGGGACTCATAACTATGCGGTGCTGGAAATGGCTATGCGGGGGCGGCGGCAAATTGCCTTGCTTTCAGAGTTGGCCCAGCCGACGATTGGGGTAATTGTGAATGTGGGAACTGCTCATATTGGTCTGCTGGGGTCAGAACAGGCGATCGCCGAAGCGAAATGTGAGTTACTCGAAAAAATGCCGAAAGACTCAGTAGCAATTTTAAATGCTGATAATGAGAGATTACTGGCAACGGCGGATCGAGTGTGGTCGGGTCAAACCCTGACCTATGGATTGAGTGCAGGGGACTGTCAGGGAAAATTGATCGATACAGAAACCTTGGAGTTAGAAGGAGTACGCTTACCCTTACCGCTTCCGGGCCGTCATAATGCATCTAATTATCTGGCCGCGATCGCCGTGGCTAAGGTTTTAGGGTTAGACTGGAAACCACTACAAGCCGGATTATCTGTAACTTTACCAAGCGGGCGATCGGGACGCTATGTTTTACCGAATGATATCGTCCTGCTTGATGAAACCTATAATGCGGGCATAGAATCGATGAAAGCCGCCTTAGAGTTATTGGATCAAACTCCAGGATACCGCCACATCGCCGTCTTGGGAGCCATGAAAGAATTAGGCGAGAATTCCTTTGAATATCATCGCCAACTGGGAGAATGGGCAGAACAACTGCCATCCTTAGATGGAGTAATGGTTTTGCAAGATGACGAAGATGTAGAAGGTATTGACGAAGGTATCCGCGAGATTCCCTGTGAAGTCTACACGACCCATGAACGGGTCATTGAACGGCTTAAAGTCCTCATGCAACCGGGCGATCGCATTTTATTTAAAGCATCCCATTCTGTAGGTTTGGATCGGGTAGTGAAAGCGATCTTAGAACATTACGGATTAGACAATCCTGAACCCTCATAGACCCCATCAAGCTGATTATTTTGGGGAATAACTTGCCGATCGACTATCCTCTCACATTGCTGAAAAACATAGTTGATGGCAGCAAAAAGTTGATCTAAGTCTTGAATCGTATAAAATGTCTTATTTTCTATAAAACGATTCCGTCTGAGCTTCCCAAACTTCCAGACTTCTCCATTAGAAGTGATTCCAAAAACTTCTTGATCCGAGTCTTCATTCATTTTCTGTGCGGCAAGCATTTCTGCTAGATATTGGCCCCATCCTTGGTTAAAGTCATCTTTTTTTGCTTCCACAATCACAAAATACGGGCGGTCAAATACCCGTTTTCCCAAAGGAGACTTTTGAGCTAAGATATATTCTGGGATTCCAGATAATGAATCTTCATAGCGAAGGGTTTGATGGCTCCAGAGAATAAACTTACTCCGGTACTGTTTCCAAATTTCTTGCAAAATCGGAGCAATGATGGATTCACAGATAGCGTATTCTGAATTATCCACCACACCATCTTCTAGAAGAATACCTAAATGTTCCCGGAAGTATGGCGAGATTTTAAAAGGGGTTTCAATAATGAAATTGGATTGATTTTGGATAATCTCAAATTCTTTAAGAACCGCACTCAAGTCTTTATAAGCACTAAAAGGCATATTTAATGGTGACCTCAGAAAATCATTTTAATTCCACCTTCCTGCATTTACTTAAACTTATTTTGCAATTGTGCCACCACAACTTTCCCCTCCATTTTTTCTCCTTTTTCTAATTGTTCAATTCCAACAACAACTTTTTTGTGAGTATCTTCAATCCATCTTTCATATTCTCGATCTTGTTTTTCTAATAATTGCAAAGCTTTCTTAATTAGCTCTTGACTATTCAGATACTTTCCTTTATTGATTTGAGATTCAATGAATTGCTTTTGTTCCGGACTTAAAATGATATTCATGACAACAATTTACTCGTTCAATCAAAAGAGATCTAGTGAAAATCATATCTATCATTCAACCGATACAACATACAGCGCTTTGCGCTGCTATGAGGGACAGTATTGAATCCTTAAAGCCATATACCACAACCCTATTCCCTATTCCCTATTACCTATTCCCTAGCGCAAAGCGCTATATTCACTAAATCTAGTATAGATCAAGTCAAGAAAGACTACTGCCTAGGAGAAATAAACTTAACAGGGTATTTCCATTCCATAAACTATGGAGGAGAATGGGCGCGAGTAAGTTGCCGGAACGGGTATAAACTATTCCCATAATTATACCTAAGGTGGCGAGGGGAATGATTTCTGATAGACTCAGGTGAGCGATCGCAAAAACAAACCCACTCAACGTAATCGCCAACCAGACTGGAACATAGCGGGTGAGGGATGGAAGCAGGAAACCGCGAAACATAATTTCTTCAAATACCGGTGCAGCAACAGATGCGGTAAAAGCGAAACAGGCGATCGCAACCCAATCATTCCCTTGCAGCGCTAACGGTAAAATTGGATTGCTACCCCCTTGACCTTGCCATAGAATTTGATTGATTAAAGACACCAATAATACCACGGGAATAGCAATCAAAAATCCCCCTATTCCCCACACTATACCTGACGCTTTAATATCAAACTTAAACCAGTTTTGTGGTAGGGGTTTAAAGGGATTCACCGCCACATATAAAATCCCTAATGCTCCAGCACTGCTCACCAAATAGGACATTAAAATAATAAGGGCATCGGCGCGAACTCCACTGCCACGAGTAAAGGAAAATAGACTTAAGAATTCCCGGAAAATGACCGGCGAAATCAATTGGCCAATGAAGAAAAATCCCGCTACTAAGACTAACAAGATAGTATCCCAATTCCAGGGAACTTCTGTAACCCCCTGATTTTGAGATAACCAAGACTCTTTTCGTTGAACGATCCATTGCAGTACGACTAGCACCAATAAGGCAGTTCCTAAGAATATTCCCACTGACTGCAACCCAGCCACAATCAGCAGTTTACGAATCCCTTGAAACGCGATCTCCTGTTGCTGAGTCTCCAGCTCCCTTAAGGCTAATTCGTCACCCTGGATCTCATACAGTCGTGATAATGCCTGATAACGAAACCATCCCGATAACTCCAGATCCAACATCAATGGTGCCTCTGAGAGAATCTGGGGCGAATCTTCCCATAACCCGATTAAAGCCTGTGCTGTATCTCCGGTAAAAGATTGGGGATCATCGGCTAATTTTTGCCATAATTGCAAAGCTTCTGGCACTCGATCTGCCTGGGTTTTTAAAAGACCCAAATTAAGATTAATCTTTTCTAAACTCTCTTGTGTAGAGGCGATCGCCTGTTTTAGGAGGGTCTCCTGAGTCAGATTTGCTACCGGTTGCTGGTTTAACTCGGTGAGTTGCTGGCGCGTTTTCTCCAGATGATTTTGGCTATCTTTTTGAGCATCTTCATATTGGGAGATCGCCGTTGACACCGGTTCAACCCCGATCAGCGTTTGACGCAACACCCCTTGGGCTTGGGGGGTTAAATTTTCCCCCTTCCACACAGACGAATTCAGGAGTAAATTGGTCTGATAGAGTTCTAACTGACCTTGAAACTGGGGTTGGCTCCAACTGTTATACAAAAAGAGGGTGATCAGGCTAAGGGCGATCGCCGTTAAGAACAATAGCCCAATTTGCTTAATGGTTAGAGGTTGCTTTTCAGAGGTCATAGAACACTTCTAGGTGGGATGGCAAGATCCCATTGTACCGGAGTATTCTAGACATCCTGAATCGAAACCAAGCTATTCTATAAACAATAAGCTTGGGGAGTAATCAGCGGATGAGAGAGCGTATCCAGCAATTAATCGATAACCTGAATCAAGCGATCGTCGGTAAAAACGATCCAATTCGTCTTGTACTTGTAGCCCTTTTATCTGGAGGTCATGCCCTTTTAGAAGATGTTCCTGGAGTGGGAAAAACCTTACTGGCTAAATCCTTAGCTCGTTCCATTGATGGTAAGTTTCAACGGATTCAATGTACCCCCGATCTGCTCCCTAGTGATATTACTGGAACCAATATCTGGAACCCGAATACGGGGGAATTTAAGTTTATGTCAGGGCCGATTTTTGCCAATGTGCTGCTCACCGACGAGATTAACCGCGCCACTCCCCGTACCCAGTCAGCGCTTTTGGAAGTAATGGAAGAACAGCAGGTAACTGTGGATGGAGTTTCCCATACTCTAGAGTCTCCCTTTTTTGTGATTGCGACGCAAAACCCGGTGGAATATCAAGGCACATTTCCCTTACCGGAGGCGCAAATGGATCGGTTTGCGTTGTCGTTTTCTCTGGGTTATCCCACGGAATCGGAAGAGTTAAAGATGTTGCAACAACATTCAGGCTCAAAACCGGTCGATCACCTGAAACCTTGTATTTCTCTGGCGGAAGTAAAGACACTGCAAAATGAGTGTTTGCAAGTGAAGGTGGAAGTGCCCTTACAGCAATATATTGTGGATTTAGTGCGCGCAACCCGCGAGGATGAAGAGATTACGTTAGGAGTCAGTCCCAGGGGAGCAATTTCTTTACAACGAGCAACGCAAGCTCTAGCCTTCCTAGAAAATCGCGATTATGTCACCCCTGATGATGTCAAGTTTTTGGCTCCTCATGTCCTGTGCCATCGTATGATTCCGACTGGAGGACGACAAGCAAGGGTGATTATCGAGCGGTTGTTGCGATCGGTTCCCACCGGGACTTAAATCAAGAAAATAGGGTTTCTGCTATTGTTAATGAAGATTCAGAAACCCTATCCTTGTTAATTATTAATTGTTAATTAGAATTGACGGCGTTTGCGACTAGCTAACAAACCGACTAAGCCCAGAGAGAAAAGGGACAAGGTAGCGGGTTCAGGAACGGGAACTGAGGGATTTCCTTCCACCAGTTTAATTTGATAGGCAAGGTTAGAATTCTTTGGTTTCGTTGCTCCCCAAGTCATGGTCGATTGTCCAGTTAGGGTAAAGTCACCCACAATATTGCCGATGTGAAGGTAGTCGGCATCATTGTATCCACAACCGACTCCTCCAGAACAGGAGGCACTGGAGAAATCTCCAATACTTGATGACATGGTTGCATCGCTCAAGAATAAGTTATTGACTACCATGCTAGTTCCTTCTTTGCGAGCGGCTGTGCGGATGTAGAGGTCGGAAAAATTGTCCTCGAAGATCTCAGTTTTACTCAGTTCAATACCAGCTACTGTATAAGTAAGGGTATTGAGCGCACTGTCAAAAACCAAGGAAAAATCAACGGCTTCACCACTCACCCAGTTGTCGTAGTTGGCTTGAACCCGATTTTGGGCACTGTTGGTATGGTCATGAATATTAAGTTCATGGTCTCCTACGCGACCAATACGGCTTTCGGCTGCCCAGGGAATGTCTAAACCTAAAGCGTCAAATTCTGCCCCGTTCAGATGGCCACCGATGGTGAAGGCTTGGGCGGCGCTAGTCATTGCCATTACACTTAAGGTGGTAGTAGTGGCGATCGCAGCAAAGACTTGAGTAGATTTCATCGTTATTTCTCCTGGGTAGGGCATCTTTAGGGGTTTGAATAAGATTAAGTGCATGTCATATGCCTAATTTAAGCTGCCAGTTCCTCGGATGACTAGCTTAAATCCCCTTCTTTACCAACTCTTCACAGGGGTATGAAGATTGGGAAAAGTACGGATCGACGATCTGGCTCAATTGAATTAATGTTAAGATGACGAGCAATATTTGGCGATCGCCTAATCCAAATTTTCCCTGCCTCTACAAGGTACTCCAACCTCATTAATCCTTTTTTTCATGACTTTTCCATTCTTGAGACTTCAAAAGTTGAATCTTTGGCTGGCTCTGTTGCTAGTTGTGTCCCCGATTTTAGGAACCTTAACTCAAGTCAAATCTAGCTTGGCGGCAGTCAATGCCTATTGTCAGTTATCCGATCGAGAGCGGCAAGAAAAAGAACAGGTCCGTCAAGCAGCCCTGAGTGGAAATCCAGAAGCACAAAGGCGCTATCAAGCTCTGATTCAACAACATACTGCTCAACTGCAAAATTGTCGCAATCGCACTTGGCCCCAAACTCAGGCTATTTGGCTACGGCTCTATCCCTGCGATCTATTTAACGGGAATTTGGATCGGGTGATGGATGAGATTGTTAATAAGGGATATAACGAAGTCTATGTTGAGGTATTTTATGATAGCCAAGTCCTCTTACCGGTCAATGATAACCCCACACCTTGGCCCTCTGTCGTTCGGCTTCAAGGACAAGAAAAGGCGGATTTGTTAGCCTTAGCGATTCAGAAAGCCAGACAAAGGGGATTACGAGTTTATGCCTGGTTGTTTTCGATGAATTTTGGGTATAACTATAGTCTGCTTGGCGATCGCCAACAAGTCCTGGCCCGCAATGGCAATAATGATACCAGTCTCTCCGTCCACGATCAAAAAGATACCAGTTATGATGTGACTGGAGGCGACACAGAGAATGTGTTTATCGATCCCTACCATCCCCAAGCCAAACGAGACTATTATTACTTAGTTAATTCCATCCTCAAACGCCAACCTGATGGAATGCTATTTGATTATATTCGCTATCCTCGGCTCACTGGCCCCGCTTCGGTGGCGACAAAAGTCCAAGATTTATGGATTTATGGCCCCGCATCTCAACAGTCCCTCTATCAACGAGCCACCAATAACAAAGGTCGGGACTTAATTCAAGCCTATATCAGCAAGGGGTATATTACCATCGACGATATTCAAGCTGCCAATCGCCGCCATCCCCAAGAAGGTCAACCCCTCTGGCAGGGTCGCCAAGTACCCCAAACCTCCCTCAGTTTAGGGCAACAGCAGAATCGTCTCCAACAGGAATTGTGGTTCCTCACTGTTGCCCATGCTCTGCAAGGGGTCATCGACTTTCTCGCTCTCGCTAGTGCCCCGGCTCAACGCCAAGGGTTACCCACTGGAGCGGTCTTTTTCCCGGATGCCAACAAAGTCGTTGGCAAAGGTTATGATTCCCGATTGCAACCTTGGGATCGATTCCCAGCTTCTATGGAATGGCATCCCATGTCCTATGGCGTTTGTGGAGGAACTGAATGTATTACGGAACAAGTGGAGCGAGTCTTGAGTATGGCCACTCAAGAGGTGCAAGTGAAGCCCGTCTTAGCAGGACAATGGGGGGAAACCTACAGAAATCGACCCTCTTTAGAAGCTCAGATGCGCGACCTTCAACGCTGGCAGGGCCGCATTTCAGCCATTAGCCATTTTGCCTTTTCTTGGCAAGAACCGCAGATTGATCGCCAACGGCGTTCTTGTCGCCCTCAGTAATATAGCGCTGCGCGCTAGGGAATAGGGAATAGGGAATAGGGAATAGGTGATGGTAGCTAGGTTTCACTCTTGAACCATGTCCTCACCAACTCTTTCTCTGCTATACCCCTCTTTTGTCACTCTGCCGAAAGAGGGCTAGAATAAGAGGGAAGGTAAAGAGCTGAAGAGTAGAGTAGACGATGGATGGAGAGTTAACACTTCGGAAACATGTAGCTCGCTCTGCCGAAGCAACGATTTTGTTG
>NZ_JAGHZH010000152.1:0-3831 GCF_017746885.1 Roseofilum sp. SBFL
AACATAAATTAAAAGATATCCTCGTAATTGCCATTTTAGCAGTGATTGCTGGTGCTGAGGGTTGGGAAGATATCGAGAATTATGGTCTGAGCAAATTAGCTTGGTTGAGTGAGTTCTTGGACTTACCTAATGGGATTCCGTCTGATGATACTTTTCGACGAGTATTTGAGAGAATTAATCCGCAAGAACTAGAGAGGACATTACAGCAATGGCTTCAACCTCTTCTGGGTTCTTTGGTGGGGGAAGTCGTTCCCATAGATGGCAAAACCTTGCGAGGTTCCTATGATCGAGAGAGTGGAACGAACTCGTTATCTCTGGAATAAAACCACTAATGAAGTCCAATTCTACCTGTCTTCTTTACCCGCAAATGCTCGTATTTTAGGCCAAATTATTCGCCAACATTGGGGCATTGAAAATAAAGTTCATTGGACTTTAGATGTGACATTTAATGAAGATTCAAGTCGGATTCGTTCCGGTCATAGTCCTCGAAACTTTGCTCTTCTGAGACGTTGGGCACTCAATGCTCTTCGTCAAGAAACTACTCTCAAACGAAGTTTACGACAGAAGCAGAAGCGGGCGGCTATCAATAATGATTATATCCTCTCTCTTCTGGGTTCCTTTTGTCAAGGGTGATTGAGATGCTCTTACCCTGAGACCATTGACCTTGTAAGTTCCAGGCAAAAAAATGATTATCGGGAATCGGATCTCGGTTTTGAGTCACTCCAAAAAGATCGACTCCGAAACTCAATTGAGAGCGTAAAAATAAGATTTCTGTGGGCTTGCGTTTTGTCCATTCTTGGAAGAAGCGTAAAGCGGTTACTCGTGTGCGTCCTTGATCGCCAGCCCCTAAAGCAAGGGAAAATTCTCGATCGCCTAAAAAGGTTTCGCTTTCTTGACGCGATAGGGTTACTCCGATCGCCACCTCTTCAGCAATAGTTTGTACAATCGGTTGCCGGAAACCGAGTTCATAATACTGAGATTCCGTTTCTAAATCCAGGGCATTAAATGGATTTTCAATAATCTCGCTACTTGTCCTTCCATAGACCACTTCTAGGGTTCCATTGCTCGGATTAACAGGAAAAGCATAGCGGACATCAACACTGTGACTGCCGTCAGTCTGGTAATAATCAAAACTGACGCGATCGCCCCATCCGAGGAGATTACCCTCAGTCAATCCAAATCCTCGGCGAAAACCGCCCACACTGGGCAAACCTGCATTATCAGCAATAATACGCCCCTGCAAAGAATCAGCCTCCGTAATCTGAACTCTAAGCCGACTGAACCCCGGTTGAGTGCTGGCAGATAACTCACTCGATAGACTCTCAATCAAGGGATTCAGTTGAAGCCGTTGCAATCCCTCTAATAAACGATTCACATTCAGAGGCTTTTGGGTTGCCAAACGAAGGCGATCTTGAATATATGCGGTGCGTAAAAGTCGATTTCCTGTCACCTCAATTACCTCAACTTCCCCTTCCAAGACTTCAATGATCACCACATCCCCAAGAAATTCTTGGGGCGGAATAAATGCCCCAGAATTGATATAACCGCGATCGCGATAGGCTTGGGTAATCTGTGCGCGAACTTGAAATAATTCTGCTAGGGAAAGGGAACGGTGGGTAAAAGGAGCAGTGATAGCGGCTAATTCTTCAGCGCTGAACACGGTACTGCCAATCACCTGGAATTGCTTGACTATAATCTGAGTAGGCAGCTTGGGAAGTTCTGGTTCAGGATTAGAAGGAGGTAATAATTCTTCTGGAGTAGGACGTGCAGGAGGAGAAGAAACAGGGGGTCGAGCGATCTCCTCATCATTTATACCGACAGATAATAAACCCCCAGCTATCAGTGCCCAGATCCATAGATAAAACGGTCGCCAAACTATACCAGAATTAGGAAAATAGGAGAGTCGAGTTCGTTCCATATGCTAAATTGCAACAAGTATGGGAGGCTTTGGTGAACCGATCCTATGAATACTCAAGACCCCGATCCAGAAACGTTTGTGGTACAAATGGCATCCATGCTCGATTTACCACCAGAGTGGGCAAATCAGCCCGGCACGATCGACAATATAACTCGGTTGATGGCGATCGCCCAATCTCTAAACCAATTTCCTTTGCCTGAAGATCTTGAAGTTGCCCCCATTTTTAAGCCATGACCTTGGATCTTGATTATCTGGATGCGGTTGCGATCGCTCGTGGGGTACGCAACCAACAATATCCTGCCCAAGAGATTATGGAGGCGACGTTAAGCCGCATCGATCGCCATAATCCCTCCCTAAATTGTTTTACCACGCTCTTAGCAGAAGAAGCCTTGGAGAAGGCCAAAGCCTTAGATCGAGGACTCAAAAGGGGCGATCGCCCGGGGGCGCTGGCGGGAGTTCCATTTGCGGTGAAGAATTTATTTGATATTGCTGGGGTAACCACGGTAGCAGGTTCCAAGATCCATCGCTCCCATGCTCGAGCGAGGCAAGATGCCACGGCGATCGCCCGTTTAAAGCGAGCGGGAGCTATTCTAGTGGGAGCGTTGAATATGGATGAATATGCCTATGGGTTTGTGACGGAAAATGCCCATTATGGCCCCACCCATAACCCCTACGATCTAAGCCGCATAGCAGGAGGATCATCTGGAGGTTCGGCAGCGGCAGTTGCTGGGGGTTTAGTGCCCTTTAGTTTAGGGTCAGATACCAATGGTTCAATCCGAATTCCGGCGGCGTTGTGTGGCGTTTATGGCTTGAAACCGACCTATGGTCGTTTGTCCCGTGCTGGAGTGATGTTGTTTTCCAGTAGCCTGGATCATATTGGCCCTTTTGGTCGCTCCGTGCGAGATATGGCGACGTTGTTTGATATTTTGCAAGGGGAAGATCCTCTCGATCCAGTCTGTTGTACTTTGCCCCCCGAACCCTGCCTACCGCAACTGCATCAACCGATCGAGTCTTTACGAATCGCGATCGCCGATGATTATTTTACTCAAGGGGGAGAGCCAGAGGTTTTCGAGGCAGTAGAAAAGATAGCTCAAGTATTAGGTGCAACCCAGACAGTGAAGCTCTCCGAAGCAGCGCGAGCGAGGGAAGCGGCTTATCTGATTACAGCCAGTGAGGGGGCTAATATTCATTTATCAGATTTGAAAGCCTCCCCACAGGACTTCGATCCGGCAACGCGCGATCGCTTTTTTGCTGGAGCCATGATTCCCGCGCAATGGTACTTAAATGCACAACGCTTTCGGAGCTGGTATCGCGATCGGATTCGGGAAGTTTTTCGGGAAGTCGATGTCATTCTGGCTCCCACTACCCCTTGTGTAGCCACTCCCATCGGTCAAACTACCCTAAATATACAAGGAGAAGATGTGTTGCTTCGTCCTAACTTAGGTCGCTATACTCAACCCCTCTCTTTTATTGGCTTACCCGTTTTATCCGTTCCTGTTCATCGTCCCCATCAACTCCCAGTGGGGGTGCAGATTGTAGCAGCTCCCTATAATGAGGCACTCATTTTGCGCGTGGCAGCCGTTCTAGAAGCTCAAGGAGCGATCAGTGCCTCTAGTCATATAGCGCTTTGCGCTAGGGAATAGGTAATAGGTAATAGGGTTGTGGTATATGGCTTTAAAGATTCAATAATGTCCCTCATAGCAGCGCAAAGCGCTGTAACCCTCTTCTGTCACTCTCCGAAAAGCTAAAGCTTTTCGGAATCGTAGAGTGTATACAAGGCAGGCGATCGCGCCATTTTTTCTGCATATCAATTCCCAAGAGTATGCATATGGGCAAAAATGAGATCGCCACACCCTGTATCACTGAGTATACCTTAGCTCTGGAAATTATTAATAATAGAAGAAACCGGAGAG
>NZ_JAGHZH010000153.1:0-10698 GCF_017746885.1 Roseofilum sp. SBFL
GCTGTTGACGAAGGTGAGTCCGGCTGGCAGTTGTTCGCTCACTTCTACTCCGGTGGCGTTGGCTGGACCTGTGTTGGAGAGGGTGAGGGTATAGGTTACTGTGTCGCCGACGTTGGGACTGCTGTTGCTGATGCTCTTGAGTAGGTCTAGGTCGGCATCAGTAGCATTAGCTATGGTAGTCTCATCTATAGGGCTATCATTGCCTGTTGACGTGTCTTCGATACCAGGAACTTCAACTTCATTGCTAATGACAGTTCCAGTTGTTGTTCCTGGATCGATGGTTCCAGTAGCCAGTATGGTGATTGTATCTTGCGGCCCTAGAGCGAGTTGAACCACTAAGTCGTTGGTGTTACTTCCGGTTGCACCACTGACAATATTACTATCACCTGGTGTATTATTATCGGTAATGGTTGCTGTCCAACTGATGCTGCTGGTAACAAACTCACTGGGAATGGTGTCTTGAACGATCATGCCAATGATGCGGTCTAATGGCTCATCATTGGTAATTGAGATGGTATAGGTAATGGTGCTACCAGCAGCAACGTTATTGAGATTGTCTGTTTTTTCGATGGTTAAATCAGCTTGAGCCTCTAGGGTTGGTAGGGTGCCAAAATCTGCGGCAGCAAAGCTTAAACTTCCCTCGTCTATAGTAGGTATGATTCCTGCTAGACTGACATTGGTATAATCAAGGACGACTAATCGATCGTCACTACTAGCATACAGTTTACGATTATTCCCAAATCCTAAAGAGCCAGTTCGAGTATTACTAAGACTCGCTTCTCCAATTCGTGTTGCAGTTAGAGTGCCTGCTGAAACATCTACTGTATAGAGTTCAAATGGCTGACCAGCATTGCCTGTAGTAGTAATAAAAAGGGTATTAGGATTGTTGGGATCGAATGCTATATCTCCACCATTTGCAGGTAATCCTGAAATGAGTCCTTCGCTAGTTGCTGTGCCTGTATTGGGATCGATAGAAAATAATTGGTTCGATCCATTACTCAAACCATATATGGTGCCGTTGTCGGCTTGGGCTAATTTAAAAAACTGAATACCACTAGGGACGGCTGGACCTACTGTCCCAACGATAGTATTAGTTCCTGTTAATGGGTCCCAGTAACCGACTTGGGCACTTGGCCCTGTGGTTCGTTCTACATAGTAAATTCGTCCAGTGTCGCTCTGCCGAGCGATCGCAAAGCTATCAAAGCCGATGGTTCCGACTTTGGTAGAGCTTCCATCTGTAATATCAACAATGTAGAGTTGTCTAAAAGGTTCTGCGGAAGGAACAGGTAGATCCCGACCTACTGCATAGAAAGGGTTGGCGACGATGATTCCTAGGGTGTGGGGGTAGGTGACGATCGCCCCTTTCTCTAGTGCTAATTCTGAGTGTATCTCTCCTGTACGATAGGCTAAATCCCAGGTTCCACCGAAAGCTGCACTGCCGGTTAAGGTGGTGGAAGCGGCGATCGCCCTTTGGGTTAACTGACTGAGTTGCTCTACAAAGAACTCACCGATCGCATTTCCCGCAACTCGACAACCATAGAGTAATATATCTGCTGATTTACTCAGCAGATATGACCAGTTTTGTAGAGTTTGACTATAACAGGCTAAGGTCTCTAGACTGAGTTGGGTTGAACCGAGCTGTAACTGTCCCCAGTTTCCATGAGAAATTAAGTGTAGCGATCCAATGGAGTTTTCCTGATGGGCAACCAAATAGTCGTTAATTTGCTCAATTCCATCTCGATCTTTTTCCAAGATCACAACAGCTACATCTGACTTGATCCCTTTAACTAGACTGGCATAATCTTCAACCTGGGGATCGATAAACGCAATCTGTTTTGTAAACGTAGGAATATTGAATAAGTTAGACATGGTCGTGGTAGATGTAAGCGGAGTAACCTAGAGCAGAATATATGGAACGATCTAATCTGAGTTAATGAATTAATGTTAACTATCTGTTTTAGAGTCTGATCTACGGATTCTGTAGATAGGTTTCTCCAGCATAAAAAGCTTGTTTTTTAGCAAACTTTAGTGGTGAGAGCCTCTATTATTTAATATTTAAGCCTAGCTCATTACTCAAATCAAGAACTGGTTTATTTGATTTTGATATTTGATTCTAATGAGATAAAATCAAATATTTATCACTCTTTTTAATTCAAAGAGATTCTTTACACCCTGAACAAGTATATTATACATCTAAGCAAAAATATTTGGCAATTGATGAGGAGCGAAATATTAGAATATCAATGATTAGTGCTTTTGCGGACAAATAGATCGCTGACCCAAACAAAAAACACCAGTATACTCCGATCTCCCTCAAACTAGGTTACGATAATGTAAACTTTTTTTGTAAGCTTGATGCTATTACCTTTGAAAATCCTACCTGCTTAAGGTCTTATGCAATGCGAATTCTAATTTATTCTTATAACTATGCTCCAGAACCTATTGGAATTGCTCCATTGATGACCGAGTTGGCCGAAGGTCTAGCCAAGCGAGGGCATCAGGTGCGGGTGGTGACAGGAATGCCGAACTATCCCGAACGGCAAGTTTATGAGGGGTATCGCGGTAAAATTTATTTAACAGAAGTAAAAAACAAGGTTACGATTCAGCGTAGTTATGTTTACATAAAGGGGCCAAAACCGGGATTATTAGATCGTCTCTTGCTTGATGGCAGTTTTATTTTTAGTAGTGTCGTTCAAGCCTATCGAGGATGGAAACCAGATATCGTTTTTGCAACTATTCCCCCTTTACCGATCGCGGTTCCTGTGAGTATTTTTTCGGCTTCTCGACGCTCTCCAGTGGTACTTAATTTACAAGATATCGTCTCAGAAGCGGCGGTACGAGTCGGCTTACTCAAGCGTGAGTCTGTATTATTTAAAATGGCAGAAAGTTTGGAGACTCTCGCCTATTCTACCTCGAAACAAATTAGCGTTATTGCTGAAGGATTTCGAGACAAATTATTGTCGCAAGGAATTAGCGATCGCAAAATCACCTGTATTCCCAACTGGGTAGACGTAAACTTTATTCGTCCCCTACCTCAAGAACCCAATCCATTTCGCAGCGAACATCAACTTAAGGGTAAGTTTATCATTCTCTATGCCGGTAATATAGCCCTTACCCAAGGTCTAAGTACCGTCATTCAAGCCGCTGCCCAACTCCAACACTTGGAAGTGATTCAATTTGTGATTGTGGGAGAACAAAAAGCCTTGGGCGCTCTGCAAACGGAATGCGATCGCCTAAAAGCCACCAATGTTACGCTCCTCCCCTTCCAACCCCGTGAAACCTTGCCCCAAATGTATGCGGCTGCCAACATCGGATTAGTTGTCCAAAAACAGCGCGTCACCACCTTTAACCTGCCCTCCAAAATTCCCTTAATTTTATCAAGTGGTCGAGCCATTCTTGCCTCTGTCCCTAATGATGGAACCGCCGCTAAAGCCGTTCGTGAGAGTGGAGGCGGAGTCGTGGTTGCCCCAGAAGACAGTACAGCCTTAGCCGATCAAATTGCCAAGCTGTACCATAATCCCACAGAAGTTGAACGGCTAGGAAAACAGGGGCGAGACTATGCCCTGCAAAACTTTTCCCTTGAACAAGCCCTCAATCGTTATGAGACCCTATTTGAGGAGGCAATGGGTAATAGGGAATAGGGAATAGGGAATAGGTAATAGGGAATAGGTAATCTCCGCGTCCCCCTGTCCCCCCGTCACCATTCCCGACTGCCCACTGCCCAGATCTTCAGTTAAGATGAAGATTCTTGAGATCGCTAGAACTTGTCCTAAATTTTTAATTTTGTTTGCATGTCCAACTTTGGCCAAACCCCTCTTTCTCCTACCTCAATTCCCTCTTCAGCTCCCTCCAGTCCTCTATCGATAGAGAGTAGCCAGCATATGGCCCGAACTATAGCTGAAGCGGCCGATGACCGTAAGGGGGGAGATATCCTGATCCTCAAAGTCGATGAAGTCTCCTACTTAGCCGATTTCTTTATATTGGTCACCGGATTTTCCACCGTGCAAGTGCGGGCGATCGCCAGGGCGATCGAAGATAGTGTAGAAGAGAACTTCCAGCGCTTTCCCCTCAGAACCGAGGGAAAAGCTGAAGGAAGCTGGATTTTGCAAGACTTTGGAGAAGTCATTGTCCATATTTTTCTCCCCGAAGAGAGACAATTTTATAACCTCGATGCCTTCTGGAGTCATGCAGAAGTGATCGAATTTAAACCCAAGGACTCATAGAGAACACAAAGCCCTATGACAGAAAACAATACCTGGGCCTGTCCTGTCCCGGATGAGCAACAACCTCTCAACGAATTTCGAGCACTAAAAGAATCAGGATTTTTTCGTTGGGGAACCCTAGACCCTCACCAGTATTGGTTGAAGGCGATCTGGATTTGGGGATTAAGCTGGGTCATTACCGGGCCAGTCGCTGCGGCAAGTTTCCCAGTCAGCAAAGACCCCTTTCACTTTACCCTCTGTGCTAGTGCTGGAGCAAGTCTAATTCTGATATTACTCCTGGTGCGCTTATACTTAGGGTGGAAATATATTGGCGATCGCCTCAACAGCCCCACCGTCTCCTACGAAGAATCCGGCTGGTATGATGGTCAAATCTGGGAAAAATCCCCAGAGATCCTAACCAAAGACCAACTGATTGTTACCTACCAAGTCAAACCCATCCTCAAACGCCTTCATTGGACATTTGCAGGACTAGGGACACTACTGGGAACAGAAGCCATTAGTTGGATTTATTTCTAATCATTCCTGATGTTCTATTCATCTTATTCATAAACTCATGACCAGGGGAAAACGTACCGCCACCTTACAAGTCAGTCTTCTCCGGGAAGGCATTACTGAATCCACCCACTGCACCCAAGCTGTTGTTTGCGACGACAAAGGGCGAGTCCTTTCTGCTGCTGGAGATCCAGAAACTGCCACCTTCATTCGGTCTGCCCTCAAACCCTTTCAAGCCTCAGCCGTAACCAGCAGTGGAACCCTAGAACGCTACGATCTGAGCGATCGCGATTTAGCCATCATTTGCAGTTCCCATCAAGGTACAACAGCTCAAGCCAGACAAGTCTTTAACATTCTCTGGCGTTGCGAAATTGAACCCACAGCCCTCCAATGTCCCATTCCCCCTGGCGCTCAAAGCGCCCTCCAACACAATTGCTCGGGCAAACATGCCGGTATGTTAGCCGTTTGTCAGCAACGCCATTGGATGAAAGAAAACTATTTACGCCGCAATCATCCCGTTCAACAACTCATTTTATCCAGAGTCGCCGAACTGCTCAGACTTCCTCCCGATGAACTCATCGGTGTCCATGATGACTGTGGCGCACCCACCTACTACATGCAACTGGGACAAATGGCCACCTTATATGCTCAGTTAGCCTCTGGCGATCATCTAGACTTAGAGCGAGTCGTACGAGCTATGACCCACTATCCTGAATTTGTTGCAGGGGAAGAGAAGTTTGACACCGAATTAATGCGAGTGACTCAAGGGGAACTGGTCAGTAAGTCTGGAGCCGAAGGCATCCAATGTATTAGTCGTATTGGCGAAAGGGTCGGTTTAGCCATTAAAGTTATCGACGGCAGTAAACGGGCCAAATATGCCGCTGCCATTCACGCCCTTAAAGAATTAGGCTGGATTAGCCCCATGGCTGCCGATACCCTCGGAGAGCAGTTCGCAACCCTTGGAGACTATAAACGACTAGAGGTGAGCGGCGAATTATCCCTAATTTAGAAAAATTTGGAAAAAAGGTTGCACAATTTAAATCGCCGATCTATACTAGATAAGGCAACGCGGGGTAGAGCAGTCTGGTAGCTCGTCGGGCTCATAACCCGAAGGTCAGTGGTTCAAATCCGCTCCCCGCCACCAAATTCAAAACCATACTTCAGAAACCCTACTCGCTCGTCAGTAGGGTTTCTTGTTTTGAGTATAACCTCCTAATTTATGGTACGGTAAAAGAGTTGTCAAATTCCCCTTAAGGAGAAGCCATGACCCGCGCCATTATGGAAACAGAAAAAGGGACAATCAACTTGGAATTATTCGACCAAGATGCCCCCAATACAGTCAAAAACTTTGTTGAATTATCCAATAAGGGATTTTATGATGGACTGACCTTCCATCGGGTTATTGATGACTTTATGATTCAAGGAGGCTGTCCCTTGGGAACTGGAACGGGCGGTCCAGGCTACAAAATTAAATGCGAAATTAATGACAATAAGCATTTAGCCGGAACCTTATCCATGGCTCATGCAGGACCAGATACAGGAGGCAGTCAGTTTTTTATTTGCCATTCTCCCCAACCCCATTTAGATGGTGTCCATACCACCTTTGGCCAAACCGAAAATATGGATATCGTTAATGCCATTCGTAAAGGCGATAAGATTATTTCAGTGAAAATTGAAGAGTAATCGAGTTTTTCCTTAGCTTGTACGAGGATAGGGAGATAAGGACATAGCAAAAGTGTTTTTTTTCATTGCCCACTCCCTATTTTCTATACTCTCACTTCTGTATCAATCTAGAATTTCGATCGCTCTTAAAATTGCTTCTGGGGTAGCTGGAGAGGCTAACTTAACCTGCTGGGTATCCCCAAAAGCGGCTATGGACTCCCGGATAGCTTCGCGCACCGAAATAGCTAACATAAATGGTGGCTCTCCCACTGCTTTTGAGCCGTAGATTACGCCGGGTTGTTCGGCTTTTTCCAGTAAGCTGATGTGGAAATTTTCGGGAATATCGGCAACGGTAGGAATTTTATAAGTACTTGGAGAGTAAGTACAGAGTTCACCTCTATTATCCCATACCAACTCTTCCATTGTCAACCATCCCATTCCCTGGACAAACCCCCCTTCAATTTGTCCGCGATCGACCAATGGATGGAGCGAATTTCCCACATCATGAACAATATCCACTTGTCGCAGCTTAAACGTACCCGTAAAGCGATCTACTTGCACTTCACTAACGGCTGCGCCATAGGCATAATAATGGAAAGGACGACCTTTGCCGGTTTGCGGATTCCAAGAAATATTGGGCGTGCGATAATAGCCAGTTGCCGATAAACTAATCCGCTCTAAATACGCTTGACCAATCACTTCATCAAAGCCCACTTTCAAGTTAGGATTCGTGGCAGAATAAATCCAATCATCAGCAAAAACCAAATCTTCTGGAGCATAAAGATCAAGTAACTTAGCCGCTACAGGGGCTAATCTTTCCTTGAGCGTTTCGCAGGCATTTTTAATCGCTTGTCCATTTAAGTCAGAACCACTAGAAGCAGCCGTTGCCGAAGTATTGGGCACTTTATCCGTGCTAGTCGGCATGACTCGAAAACGGTCAATGTTTACGCCCAGAGATTTGGCTGCCACTTGCAGCATTTTACTGTGTAATCCTTGGCCCATTTCCGTGCCACCATGGTTGAGTTGAATACTGCCATCGAGATAAATTAAAATCAACGCACCCGCTTGATTATATTCACTTTTAGTAAAGGAAATTCCGAACTTAACTGGCGTAATGGCTAATCCCCGTTTTTCATACGCATGACTTTGGTTAAACTCCCTCATTTGAGCCATTCTTTGCTCAAGCTGGGATTCTTGTTTTAATTGACTCCAAATCTGGTGCAGGCGATTGTCAAATAATTCTTGTCCATAGTGAGTCGTATTAGTTTCTCCCGTTCCATGGTAGAAATTTTTTTCACGGATTTCTAGAGGAGTTAATTTTAGAAAACGACTGATGCGATCGATAACATCTTCAATAATCACCATAGCTTGCGGCCCGCCAAATCCCCGAAAAGCTGTATTAGAAACGGTATGGGTTTTAGCCACATTTCCTCGCACTTCTAAATGGGGAATATAATAGCAATTATCGATATGAAAAAGAGCGCGTCCCATAATTGGAAGCGATAAATCTAAACTCCATCCCCCATGGGAATATAAATCAACATCTAGAGCGGAAATTTTGCCCTCTAAATTAAAGCCTACGCGATATTTTCCTAAGAAACCATGACGTTTGCCAGTCACGATCATATCATGGTTGCGTTTGAGACGAACGCGCACCGATTGACCTGTTTTCTGAGCAGCAAGTGCAGCAATCGCTGCGATAGGATTAGATTGACTTTCTTTCCCTCCAAATGCACCTCCCATGCGTAAACAAGTGACCACCACTTGAGAGCGGGGAATCCCTAAAACTCGTGCCACCATAATTTGGGTTTCTGTGGGATGTTGGGTAGAGGAATAAACTTGATAATTACCTTCAGCATCAGGGGTTACCCAACTGACATGGGTTTCCAAATAAAAGTGATCTTGTCCGCCAATTTCCAGTTCTCCTTCTAGGGTATATTCGGCTTTTTCTAAGGCTAAATGAGAATTGCCGCGTTGAATAATTTGGGGTTCTCCTTGGAAACTGTTGGCTTCAATAGCCTGTTGTATCGTTAAAATTGGCTCTAGGGGAGTATAGTCAATGGTAACTTGTTTGGCTCCGTCTCGTGCAGCAGCCTCCGTTTCTGCGACTATCCAAATGATGGGTTGACTGTGGTAATAAATTTCATTAGTAGGTAGGAGGATTTCATCTAAACTAACAATGCCAGTATTGTTGATACCGGTAATATCTTCAGGGGTAATTACAGTGACAACTCCAGGGAATTGTTGGGCAAGGGAATAGTCAATCTGATTAATTTTTGCCCTAGCATGGGAGGAGAGAACAGGATATAAATGTAGAAGATCTATGGTAGGGCGCAGGTCATCCGTGTACGTGGCGGTTCCGGTAACGTGATGGGGTGCGCTTTCATGGGTTGTGTGTTTGTTGAATTTCATGATTGATAATTTTTAATTGGACATTAATAAAGAAATTATGCTAGTCTGACCGGGACTGATGACAGCATGATATTGATGAAAAAATGGATAACCAGTATACAAAGATTACTGAATATTACGATCGCAATTTTTATCTGTTTCAAAGGGCTGGCTTCTCTGAAGTCGGGTTACCTCTTCCCGATCCTTCTGTTAAGTTGACTCAGGCAGAAGAAGCAGTTATTATTCCGATGCAAATGGTACTTTAATTGTCAGTTTTATAGCAAATAGCGTGGGTGAATCTTTTATTCACCCATCTGGTGGAAAAATTTCTCGAAGAGATTGGCAACTAGGAGTTGACGATATTCGGTGCTGGCGCGGAGGTCGGTTAGGGGGCTAAATGTTTGTTGTAAGATGGGTTTAATGTCTCGGATAGTGTCTAAGTGCCACGGTTTGCCGATGAGCATTTCCTCAACTTGCGTAGCACGGATGGGGATGGGAGCAACTCCTCCATAGGCGAGTCTGGTTTGAATAATGTGGTGATTTTCGTCTAAGTCTATGGTAAAGGCTGCGGCAACGATGCTAATGTCATCGGTTCCTCGTTTGCCGACTTTATAGGATTGACTGAGGCGGCGAATAGCTTTAGGTGGTAGGGTTCTGGGAATGGAGATGGAGCGGATAATTTCTCCTGCTTGTAGGGCAGTTTGGCGATAGTTTTGAAAAAAGTTGCATAAGGGGAGAGTTCTTTCACCTTGCGGACTGGCGAGGCTGACGGTTGCGTCGAGAGAGAGGAGGACGGGGGAAAGATCGCCAATAGGTGAGGCTGTGCCTAAGTTACCCCCCATGGTAGCACGGTTGCGGATTTGGCGGGCGGCGAACCAGGAGAGCAGGGTGTCGAGACTAGGAAAGATGCCTTGAAGATGGGTTTGAATGTGGGAGAGGGGAAGAGCTGCACCTATTTCGACGCTTTCGGGGGTGATGTAGAGGGTTTGCAGTTCGGGAATGGCTTCGAGGGAGATGAGTAGAGGAAAGTGTTGGGTATGGTGACTGAGGTGGAGTCCGATGTCGGTTGCTCCAGCGATGAGGGTAGCGTTGGGGTGTTGCTGGAGGAGCTGGAGGAGTTGGTTGAGGTTGATGGGACGATGGAAGCGATCGCCCTGTGCCCCATACTCGCACTCTGTCATTATGGTAGAGGCTTGCTCTAATTTTTCGGTAAATCGATCCTGAATATCCGTTGCTCCAGTCACTTGTTGAGCCGCGCGACGGATGGGAAGATAGCCGGTACAGCGACAAAGATTTCCCTCAATGCAGACATCATTGACGGTTCCCTGGTAATAAGCACAAAACATGCTCATAATAAATCCTGGAGTGCAATAGCCACATTGAGAACCACCCGTCTCTACCATAGCTTGTTGCACCGGATGCAGAGTATCCCCAGCAATACCCTCTACAGTAATAATTTCGCGCCCAATGACTGCACCCAAAGGAACGATGCAACTATTCATGGCTTGATAGTAGGGTTTTCTATCCTGATTTTGAGCAATAATGGCGACAGTGCAAGCCCCACAGTCCCCATCACCACAGCCTTCTTTGGTTCCCACAAATCCACTTTGGCGCAGATATTCCAATAGGGTGGAATTGGGAGAGGTATCTTTGAGAAAGAGGGTTTTATTATTAACAATCAGGTAGGGTTGAGTCATGAGTAATGTAGCGCTTTGCGCTAGGGAATAGGGAATGGGGAATAGGGAATAGGATTGTGGTACATGGCTTTTGGGGATTCAAGAGTTTACTCCATAACAGCACTTTGTGCTGTATCCCTCTTTTGTCACTCTGCCGAATCAAGATAGGAATTAAGATAAGGGATTTAGGCTGAAGAAAAAAAGTATTGAAATTGATTGACACGGTGTAGCAATGGGCGAAGTGATGAGAGTAA